>DASZUX010000424.1:0-4030 GCA_035547455.1 Chitinophagaceae bacterium | reverse complement strand
GTTATCTCTGGCATTTCACATTGTATTTTCGTGTATAGGCATGGTAATGCCTTTTTTTATGGCCGTAGCCCATTACAAATGGCTAAAAACAAACCGTGAAGTTTACAGGAATATTACTAAGGCATGGAGCAAAGGTGTTGCTATATTTTTTGCAACAGGCGCGGTGTCTGGCACTGTATTGTCATTTGAACTGGGTTTGCTATGGCCAAAATTTATGCAGCATGCAGGGCCTATATTCGGTATGCCGTTTTCATTAGAAGGGGTAGCCTTTTTTGTAGAAGCTATTGCGTTGGGGTTCTTCCTGTACGGGTGGGATAAGTTTAATAAATGGTTTCACTGGTTTACCGGGGTAATCATCGGTGTTAGCGGCATAATATCGGGCATACTTGTAGTAGCTGCCAACGCCTGGATGAACAGCCCTTCCGGTTTTGATTATATAAATGGGCAGTACACCAATATTAACCCGCTTAAAGCCATGTTTAATGCAGCATGGTTTTCGCAATCGCTGCACATGTCCATTGCGGCATTTGCTGCTACCGGCTTTGCAGTGGCAGGGGTACATGCTTTAATGATACTGCGCAAAAGAAATATCCGTTTTCATACTGAGGCCTTTAAAATTGCTGTATTGTTTGGTATTATAGCTGCCATACTGCAACCATTCAGCGGCGATATTTCAGCAAAATTTGTTGCTAAAACACAACCAGCCAAGCTGGCTGCTATGGAAGCATTGTACACTACACAAAAGCATGCACCCCTGCTTATTGGCGGCATACCTGATGATAAAGCCAAAACCGTTCACTATGGTCTTGAATTGCCCGGTATGCTGAGCTTTATGATTTATGAAGACTTTAATAAAGAGGTAAAAGGGCTTGATGCCATACCGCCGCAATACCAGCCGCCTGTTGCTGTAACGCACTATGCCTTCCAGGTAATGGTAGGGCTGGGCGTTATTATGTTTTTAATGGCCATTATGTACCTTGCGGCGCTTATTAAAAAACGAAGCTGGCTAAGCACACACTGGCTGCTAAAGCTGTTTGTAGCCACCATACCCGCCGGGTTTATTGCTGTAGAGGCAGGATGGGTGGTAACAGAAGTAGGACGCCAGCCATGGATAATAAACGGCATATTGCTTACCAGTAATTCGGTTACACCCATGCCGGGCATTGCCTACTCATTTTACCTGTTTACAGCCATATATATTTCATTAAGTATCGCAGTAGTATTCCTGCTGTACCGCCAAATAAAAATGGTGCCGGCAATGTATGACGTGCAGCAGGCGGTTACCGCGGGCTGATAAATAATTTTATATGCAGTATGTTGTAATAACGTTTTTGTGTTTATCAATAGTGCTGTACTTTTTACTGGGCGGTGCAGACTTTGGTGCAGGCATTATTGAAATGTTTACTTCAAAGAAAAACCGCGGTAAAACACGCAGTATATCTTACCATGCCATAGGGCCGATATGGGAGGCTAACCACATGTGGCTGGTAATTGCCATTGTAATATTGTTTGTGGGCTTTCCCACTATATATGCTACCATGTCAACCTGCCTGCATATACCCCTGGCGCTGATGCTTTGCGGTATTATTGCACGGGGCACCGCATTTGTGTTCAGAAGTTATGATGCGGTAAAAGATAATATGCAGTGGTGGTACAACCGCATTTTCAGGTATTCCAGTTTTATTACCCCTTTTTTTCTCGGCATTATTGCAGCCAGTGTAGTATCAGGAAAGGTGGATGATACCGCCGGTAATTTTTTAGATGCATACGTGTTTGGCTGGTTAAACTGGTTTAGTGTTGCAGTAGGTTGCTTTACAGTAACATTAAGCGGCTACCTTGCTGCAATATATCTTATTGGCGAGGCGAATGATGAGGATGGCCGTAACCGCTTTATAAACAAAGCCACATGGATGAACATTGCTGCAATATTTTTTGGTGCAGTAGTGTTTATTGCCGCCTGGGCGGATGGTGTACCACTGCCCAAATGGGTATTCGGGCATGTACCCGGCATTGCTGCCGTTATTGCGGCATTTGCCTCACTGGCATTGCTGTGGTGGTGCGTAAAAAAGCGCTACGATGGTTTTATACGCATACTGGCCGGTTTTCAAATTGTAATGATTTTGTTTTGTGTAGGCTACAGCCGCTTTCCTTATTTTATCGCTTTAAAAAGCGGGCGCGATATTTCATTGCTGCAAAGCCTGGCAACCGAAGGCACCATACAAATGCTCGGCTGGGCCTTGTTGCTGGGCAGCTTAATCATCCTGCCGGCATTGGGATACCTGTTGTACAGTTTCCAGAAAAAAGCCAACACCATTGAAGTTTAAGCTGTCTCTTTCATATCTTCAGCCCCAACTTTTTTCAATATGTCATATTTTAAAAACAAAGTAGCCTGGATAACAGGCGCTTCATCAGGCATTGGTGAGGCATTGGCCATTGCATTGTCTGGCGCAGGTGCGCTGGTTATTTTGTCAAGCCGCAGATATAATGAGCTGGAACGGGTGCGTAAGGCCTGTACCAACAAAGGCAATGTAAAAATTGTGACACTTGATTTGCTTGATACAGCCTCGCTGGCCGGTAAAACAGCAGAGGCATTAGCGGCTTTTGGACGTATTGATATTATGGTACACAACGGTGGCATAAGCCAGCGGTCGGTAGTAGCGGAAACGGGCATGGATGTACAGCGCAGGGTTATGGAGGTAGACTATTTTAGCTACGTGGAACTTACAAACCACATACTGCCCCATTTTATACAGCAGGGCAGCGGTTGCTTTGTGGTAATAAGCAGCGTAATGGGTAAAATTGGTACACCCATGCGCAGTGCGTATGCTGCAGCAAAACATGCGCTGCACGGCTTTTTTGATTGCCTGCGTGCAGAAGTGTTTGATAAAAATATACAGGTAACAATATTAACGCCCGGTTACATACGCACTAATGTTACCCTTAACGCCGTTAAGGGCGATGGAACAAAAATGAACGAGATAGGAAAAGATATTGCAGAGGGCCTGCCTGCGGATAAAGCAGCCGCGCAAATTATGCGGGCTGTTGCTGCCGGCAAATTTGAAGCCTATGTGGGCAAACCCGGTAAGGAAAGACTGGCATTATTTGTAAACAGGCTTGCGCCTGCCCTGCTGCATAAAATAGTGCGCAGGCAATTGCCCAGGTAGCCCTTATTGCCGGTTGCCCTAAATAATTGTCTTTTCTACACGAAAAAATGTATCTAAATAATATTTTCGTTTACTTTAGCCTGCAAACGATTGCTAAAATCAACTTAAAATTCCAGTATGCAAATTACCAAAACTGCTGTAACTGCTGTTTGCTGTATTGCTATTTTATTGTACGGGTGCTCTAACAGGTCATCCACACCCAAAATTCTTGTATTTACCAAAGCCAAAGGTTTTGTACATGCCTCCATACCGGTTGGGGCAGCGGCCATTATAAAGCTTGGTAAAGAAAATAATATTGATGTGGACACAACTTCAAACGCGGGTGCTTTTACAGAAAGCAATCTTAAAAAGTATTCAGCGCTGGTATTTTTAAGCACAACAGGCAATCCACTAAACGCATCGCAAAAAGTAGAGCTGCAGCGTTATATGGAAGCCGGCGGCGGTTTTGTAGGCATTCATGCTGCGGCAGACGCTGAGTATGACTGGCCCTGGTATAATAAACTGGTTGGCGCTTATTTTTTAAGCCACCCCGGTAACCCCAATGTGCGCAAGGCTACCATAATAATAACCGATACTACGCACCCTGCCACCAAAGGCTTGCCCCATACATGGGAAAGAACCGATGAATGGTATAATTATAAAAGCATTGACCCATCTATAAAAGTATTGGCTAAGCTGGATGAAGACTCTTATGACGGCGGCGAAAACGGCGCTAACCACCCCATTGCGTGGTATCACGCGTACGATGGCGGCAGAAGCTTTTACACAGGCGGCGGACATACTGATGAAAGCTATAGCGAACCCCTGTTTTTGCAGCATTTGCTGGGCGGTATTAAATATGCCGTTGGCGACAATAAAGAACTTGA
>DASZUX010000423.1:0-2574 GCA_035547455.1 Chitinophagaceae bacterium | reverse complement strand
ACCCACGTAATAAGGGGTTTGCGTAGGGCCCGATGTATAATACTGCACACTGTCCTTAATGTTAATTTGTTGAAACTTAACATCGTAAATGGTTTTAGTGTACATCGCGTCAAACGTAAGTTTGTAGCCGTTGCCAAACTTAATATCAATAGCAGCGTTTGTCCTCCATATTTCCGGCAGCTTAAAATTGTTGTCAACAATATCAAGTTCACGTGTAGTGCTTGATGCAGGTGAGTGGGCATTTACAGTATCCTTAAGTGCGGTAGGGTCGTTGGCAAGCCCCACCACCGTGCCACCCGGTTTATAGTCTATATTGCCAAAGTTGGTGCCTGTAAGCGTTGAAGCATAACCCAGCCATGCAAAAGGCATACGCCCAACAAATATGCCGCTGCCGCCACGCAATACCAGCGATTTGTCGCCCCTTATGTCCCATGTAAAACCAACTCTTGGAGACAGGGTGGGCTTACCAAGCCATTTGTTGTCCAGTTGGCTGAATGGCGTATGGGTATAGGTAGGATTGGCTGAAATATATTCCTGCGTACTGTTTAAAGCTGCATCTATAGGAAAGCTTTTATTAAGAAAAGGATAATCAATTCTTATACCGGGGGTTATTTTAAACCTGTTGCTGGATGATATTTCGTCTTCGGCGTACAAGCTTGTCAGGCCCACTTTATAATTGCTGCCTGCAACACTGTTGTACAGGTCGTCCCTGTTGTTTTTAATAACAGCAGATTCAGGAAACACGCCGCGTATGCGTGAAGGTGTACCGGCAAACAACCCGTTAAGGCCGCCTGCATATTCCCACCTGCCATTCCACGAGTTAAGAAACCCATAAGTAAGGTTATAAAACTCGTTATGGGTACCAAAGGTAAATTTGTTAATGCCTTTGCTTACAGTCACATTATCAGTAAACTCTATGGTTTGCTGTTTCATGTTATATACTGAAGCCTCCCTCCAGGTGCCCAGCCATATACGGCCGTTGTCAATATCAATTAAAGGCGTGGCAGCAAGGCCCGATGGGTTGCCATTGGCATCCAGCGGTGTAGGGTATGTTCTGTACTCGTGTACATTTATATAACTTACTATCAACTGGTTGCTGGCAGTATTGCTGAATTTGCTTTTCAACTCAGCTACCATGTTAAGGTTTTTATCATACTGGGTAAAGTCAGTTGATGAAAATTGGAAGTTGGTAGTGGTACGTTCAAGATTATTACCGCGGCCATTAGTGTACAGCGCTCTTATAGTTAAAGTATTTGAAGGGTTGATATTAAAGTCAAGGCGCCCAAAAAATTTGTCGCTTTTTGTAAATATTTTATAGGGACCATAACTACCGGGGTCGTAATTGTATTTTGACTTCATAAAGTCAACAATCTGCTGCGCTTCCGCTATTGTCATAGCTGCTCCAGGGTCACCGGCGTTATAAAAAGTCGGTTCCTGCCTGTCGGTTTTTTCGTAGCTGGCAAAAAAGAATGCCTTATTTTTTACAATAGGCCCGCCCAGGGTAAACCCGGTTTGATAATCATGAAAATCAGATCCTATGCTTGTTTTCAAACCATCCACGCTTTTACCCATAAGCGCCTGCCCGCGGCCATAACCGTACACAGAGCCGTGAAACTGGTTAGTACCGCTTTTGGTTACCGCATTAACACTGCCGCCGGTAAAGTTGCCTAATTTAACATCGTAGGGGGCAAGCTGAACCTGTACTTCCTGTATTGTTTCAATACTGTAGGGGTTGGTACGTGTGCCTGAGCCTGCTGTACCGCTTTGGCCGCCACCACTTTGGCCGCCAAATGAATTACTGAAGCCGATTGCATCATTGTTGATAGCGCCGTCAAGTGTAAAGTTATTATACCGGAAGTTAGTACCTGCAAATGAATTATTGTTTGACTGGGGTGTTAACCTTGTAAAATCTCCAAGGCTGCGGCCAAGGCTGGGCAAAGTATTTAACTGGGTTTTACCCACTACCAGCGATGCCGCTGGCGCACGCCTGCCTGCATTAACAGTAACTTCTTTCAGTTCCGCAACTGAATGGCGCATCACCTGGGTGAAGTCAGGATTTTCTCCTAATACAAGGTTTACATCAGTTAATGATTCTTCTTTAAAACCTACTACTGAAAAGGTTACTGTGTAAGGGCCGCCTGATTTAAGATTGGGCACAACAAAACGCCCTTTTTCATTTGTTTGTGAATATGTTACATAACCGGTGGGGATGTGCTTGATTGTTATTGAAACACCCGGTATTACCGCACCGCCTTCATCGGTAACCAAACCTGTAAGGGTGGCGGTTGTTTCCTGTGCAAGGGTTACATTAGTTGCCATTGCTGCGCAAAAAGCCAGCAACAGCAGCTTCCATTTTCTTAGCATAAATATTTTATAAATTTTATGCAAAGCAACATTCCGAATATTACGCCAATGTTAACATATAGCGTTTATGAACAATTTATTTTTTATATTAATATATTTTAAATTAAAAAACAATCAATTGAATAAAAAAAATAGTGTAAAAAAAGTTAACATTGAAGTTCGGGTAATTTTTCTACCTTTCGTTTACGGCGGTATTTATCCTTGTTTTTA
>DASZUX010000422.1:0-12016 GCA_035547455.1 Chitinophagaceae bacterium | reverse complement strand
TTGCCACTTCATCACCGGCATGGTAACCACAGGCAATGTTCGCTGAGCTTATAAATGGCATAATAGCCGTGTCATCACCGGCGTTTTCGCCCAAATCGCAGTTAACGTCAATGTAAACCATGGCTGGCAAAAAAATTTTCTAATTGTAAAAAACATGCTGCCTGTAATTGTTGCAGGTATTGGTGCTGTTGCAGCAGCAGCAATTCCGCCTGCACAATATCAACTATTTCAAAATCAATTATATCGCCGGGCTGCAACTGGCCTATCAGGTGCCTGTCGGCAGAAATAACATGTGCAATACGCGGGTAACCGCCTGTTGACTGATGCTCCGCACCAAGAATAACCACCTGCCCCGAAGGCAGCAATTGCAGGGTGCCGGCTGTAACACCTGATGACACAAGGCCCTCTTGCATATTTACCTGCAGCGGAATACCGGACAACCTGCATCCCATACGGTCGCTGTCTTTGGTTACAGTAAAAGAGGTGCTCGCCAAAATATCTTTTGATGCGCCGCAAAGCAAAGGGTATTCATTGCCATAACAAACATGCAATGTTATTTTCTCTTTTTTGCCCGTAACCAGTGGAGCAGTATGCCACGGAAGCGGGTAAAAACCGCTGACACCGCCAAATGCCGGGTAATCAACATCGTTTCGTTTAAAGGGAAGCAAGTCGCCAGCCTTTAACTTGTTGCCGGCAAAACCCGGCGCCCCGCTTTTGATATTGGCAGAACAACTTCCCAGCCAGGTATCAACATCAAATCCACCGGCTACAGCAAGGTAACAGCGGTGCCCGGCTGCCAGTTTGCTAAATGTAACGGTACACTGCTGTTTTATAATAACAGGGGTATCCAGGGGCAGCGCTATGCCATTTATGTTTGCGGTAAAATTGCCGCCGCAAAGGGCAACCAATGCATGCTGCCTAAACTGGATAGTTGCAGCAGGATAATGCAGCTCCATAACAGCTTCACCGGGATTATTACCTACCAGCATATTGGCTGTGGAGTGGCTAATATTATCGGCGGCACCACCAGGGTTAATACCCCAATGCTGGTAACCATACCGTCCTGCGTCCTGCACCGTATCAAACACACCAGGTTTTATTATTAACAGGCCCATGGTGTGTTTTTGAAGTGGTTAAACTCAGCAACTGTAACAGGGTAAAACTGTACTTCGTCGCCTGGTTGTAATAATGCGGGGGGTGTTTTCGCTGCATCAAACAAAATAAGCGGGGTAGCAGCAATAATATTCCAGCCGCCGGGCGATTGCACCGGGTATATACCTGTTTGCATTCCTGCAATGCCAATACTGCCGGCAGGTATATTTAACCGGGGTGTAGTTTTTCGCGGTGTATTTATTTTGCTGTCAACGGTACCCATGTAAGCAAAACCAGGTAAAAATCCCAGCATATAAACGCGGTATGTTATAGCAGTGTGTAAACGAATGACCTCGTGAAGAGGTATGCCTTTTTGTTGGGCAACCTGCGCAAGGTCTGGCGCAAAAGGCTGTTCATAACAGGCAGGAATTTTTACCAGCTTGCCCGTGATTAGCGTTTTACCTGTATCATCTGCCAGTATTTTTCCCAGCACCGCACATACATAATCAAAAGCTGTGCTTGTTGCTGAAACAACGCGTACCGCGATCATGTCATATACAACGGTTATACTGCTGTAAGCGGGGATAACATCTTTTACCCAGGTAATGTTTTGCTGTTTTACCCTGCCGAATAAATGCAGCACGGTTTGGTTAACAGCAGTATTGATTACGTTGCCAAAATCAATGGTAACAGCATGGTCGCCGCAAGCAAACACTTTATATGGATATTCAACAGGCATTATGTGCCAAGTTACGCAACATTGCAGAGTTTATAATGAAGCGGGCATTAGCACAGGCTTACTAACAAAATGTTGCTGACAGGGAATGTTTGTATGAAAGGCGCAAGCCGGCTAATTTTTAAGGTATTTATTAAACCATGCAATGTGGCGCTCGTAACGGTCTTTTATATAGCTGGGTACAACAATACCATGGTTTTGGTTAGGATATATAACTAATTCGGTAGGTATGCCAAGACTTTTAAGCGCCTGGTACATTTGTTCTGCACCAACAGAAGGAACATTAAAATCTTTTTGAGATGCCATAAACAGTGTAGGTGTTTTTATTCTGTCTGCATGAAAAAACGGGTAGGATAATTTAATCCACAAAGCGCTGTTTTTCCACGGGGCGCCAAGTTCGGTTTCATACTGCGTTACATACTGGTCTACACCGTACATGCTTAGCTGCAGGGCGCTGCCTGCACCACTTACCGCTGCTTTAAAACGCTGGTCGGTAGCAATGGTATAGTCAGTGGATATGCCGCCATAGCTCCAGCCGGCAATGCCCATGCGGGTTTCATCTGCAATGCCTTCCTTAATTAAATAATCTGCGCATGCAATAATATCCGTCTCTTCCCTGTTGCCCCAATCGCCGTAAATAGCACGTATATAATCAATACCTCTGCCGTTACTGCCGCGGTAATTAACAGCAGCTACCGCGTAACCTGCGCAGGCGTAAACCTGCCGGGTCATATCAAACTCATAAGCATCCTGGTCAACAGGGCCGCCATGTATAAACAATATAAGCGGCAGCTTTACCCCGGGCTGCGCACCCGGCGGCAGGTACAGCAGGCCAGAAACTATATTGCCATCCTTAGCAGTAGCTTTAAAACCTTTAACAGTTGCAAATTGTAATTTTGACACAAAGGAGTCCTGTATATGCGTAATCTGTCTTTCAGCCCTGTTTTCTATGGCGAATATTTCAACCGGCTGCTGCGGCATACTCATTAAACCTGCCCAGGCTTTTTTGCCTGTATTATATTCCAGCGAAGTATAATTTTTATCGCCTTCAGTAATTTTCACCATTTGCCCTGATGAAATATCAAAAGACACCACGTTGCATTGCCGGTCGTCAGAAAGCAACCCTGCCACCGTTCTGCCGTCGCTTGCCCATCTTGCATTTTCAAAAGGCCTGTCAGTAAACTTTGACAGCAATTTTGGCTCACCACCCGTTGCCGGTATAACAGCAAGATAATGGTGGCCATACATGGTAAAATTTTCGTTGCTGCTGCTTTGCAGGTAAGCAATGTATTTTCCATCGGGGCTCCAAACGGGGTTAATGTCTTCCCCTGCCCAGCTGGTAACCTTACAAAACGAAGCCCCGGGCCGGGCATCCATCACGTATATATCCGTGTTTTCATTTTTATCAGGCTGCGGTGTGCGGTTGCTAACAAAAGCTATTTGTTTTCCGCCAGGCGAAAACACTGGGTTCGTTTCATCGTATTTGCCGGTAGTAAGTGTGTCTGTTTTTTTTGTGGCCACATAAAAAAGGTAAAGGTGTGTGGCGCTGCTGTCCAGGTAGCCCTTGTAATCCTGCTTAAAGTGAAAACGGTCTATCACATAAGGCTTGCGTATTTTTGTTTTAGCTGTGTCGGAGTAATCTTTCTCTTTTACTGCCAGCACAATTTTAGTTCCGTCTGGAGCCCAGTCATAATCTTCAATACTGCCTTTTACATTGGTTAGCTTTTTGGCTTCGCCGCCCCTGCGGTCTAAAAGATAAATTTGCGCATCATCATCTTCTTCGTCCTCCTTTTCTCCAATTTCAAAATTAAGGCGGGGTTCCCCGGATATAAAAGAAAGGTATTTACCGTCGGGGCTCCAGCGCGGGTATGATACATCACCGTTGCCGGTTAATTGTACGTGCTGTGTTCCATCCCATGATGCCATCCACAGGGAAGAAACATGTTTGTCTTTAACGCTGTCTGTACCCGTTACAATATATGCTAACCATTGCCCGTCGGGTGAGGGCTGCAGGGCTGAAATATTTTTTAACCTGTAAACGTCTGCCGGTGTTACGGGGTGTTTGGTTTGGCAAATGGAGGGTATGCCTGCAACAGTTAATAATACAAGCAGCAAAATAGTCCTCATGCAATGCAGTTATTTATCTAAAATTACCATCATTGCCTTAACAACCCAATTATTTTACCAGTGTATGTAACAAAAAATTGATAGTTGCATTGCCGCACGTTGTAAACAAATACACGTATTTTGAGCACGTAAAAATACCGCGATGGCAGAAGATGAGATAATAAAACATACCAAAGCTGCATACAAGGCATGGGCCAACCCGCACAAAAGCTGGAAACATAAGGTTAAAGAAGTGCTGCTTGAGGTTGCCATTATTGTATTTGCCGTTAGCCTTTCAATATGGTTTCATAACTGGAGCGAGGACTTGAAGGACAGGAGAGAAGAAAAAGATTTTTTAGCCGGCCTGCGGAAAGACCTGCAAAGCGATACCGCCGAAATGAACGGCGACAGGGCGGCATATACAGACGTTATAAATGGGTTCAGGTATTTCAGGCGCATAAGCCATGGCGCCGCCTTAAATAGTGATAGTTTGAGAAAGTACGATTATGTATTGTTCAACACTACGGAACTTATACCCAATATAAGCAGGTTTGAAGCATTAAAAGGCTCCGGCAAACTGGATATAATAGAAAACAAAGAGCTGCTTAACCACATACTTGATTTATACCAGGAAGATATACCACATGTAAATTTTGTAAACCAAAGTTTTAACCAGGCTAAAGCATCAACCGTTAGCAGCTATATTACCAATCATGTTGTGCTAAATGACAACGACAGCATAATAAACCTGCACGAAATGCTAAAACAGCCGCAGCTTAAGGTTTACCTGCTTACCGGCGAAGGGGCTGCTCAAAATATACAGGCCTACGATGCCTGTATTGCCAAAAGCGTACAAATAATGCAGGAAATTGATGAAGCGTTAAAGTAGCAAACCGGTACACCACACCATAAAAAAATTATCAATAACAAAGCCAGGTGTGTAAAGCAAACATTAAATATTTAAAGAGCTGTGCTAATATCTGCTTAAAAATGGCTTTATAAAAAATTGCTGTAGTTAACCTTTAATATATTTACAGTCAATTTTTTAAAAGCCATGAAGAGTAGCCCTGGGCTAAAGCTGAAAATGACAGTTTTTTCATTTTTAGTATTTATGCTCACTTTTAGCTGTAATAACATTTCTGCCCCTCAAAACAGCCTGCCCAACGATGCAATTGACAGCCCCCGTTTTGACGCCGTTGACACTGTAATAAAAAAACAGGACAAGTTTGAAAGTGCCCCGCTGGCACTTGATACCAATAAACGCTATATTTTCTTAACCTTTGATGACGGCCCGCAGCCGCCGGGCAGCACCAATTGTTTTCGTGTTTTCAGGCAGGTTGGCGTAAAGGCAACATTTTTTACTGTTGGCAACCATGTTATCGGCAAAGAGCGAAACGAGCTGATTGACAGCATACGCAACAGTTACCCCCGTTACCTGCTGGCCAACCACAGCAGTTCGCATGCCTTTAGCGACCACTACCTGTATTTTTATCACCACCCGCAGGAAGCGCTGGAAGATTTTTTGGCATGCCAGCAAAAACTAAGCGTGCCATTTAAAATTGTAAGACTGCCCGGCAACAGCGCCTGGGTAAGAACAGGCGAGATTAAAGCTTCTCCGTTGGTACGCCCCGTTTGCCGCCTGCTTGATTCTGCAGGATACAATGTAATAGGGTGGGATGAAGAGTGGGGTTTTAAAACCGTAAACCACGAAAGCATACCCGTGCAGGGTGCGGAAACCATGGCAAAAATGATTGACCGGGATTTTGCGCAGCACCACCTGCATAGCCATAATATGCTTGTGCTTTTGGCCCACGACCGCATGTTTGCTCATCCAAACTATGCAGATTCCCTGTACAAATGCCTTGCAATACTTAAAAAAGACCCCCGGTATATTTTTGAAACAATTGATCACTACCCCCGTATAAAGCACAGCAATAATTAACTTCTTTTAATCACCCGGAAATAGTAATTTTATTATCTAAACAAGAATTATTATGGCACTTTTTCAATCAGGCAATCCCACCCTCTCTCAAAAAATATTTGACCGGAGCAGGACGCTTGAAGGGCAGATGAACGGCACTATGACAGTGCGCGGTACCCTTAACAAATTTGGTTTTTTGCTTTTTATGGTTCTGGCAGGCGCCATATATACATGGTACATGTATTATAACGGCCAGTTGCAAACCATGCAAACATTTATATTAATTGGGGCAATTGGCGGTTTTGCTGCAGCGCTTGCCATTATTTTTAAACCCACCTGGGCGCCTTTTGTTGCACCCATATACGGTATTCTGGAAGGGTTTTTTGTGGGTGCGCTATCAGCTATACTTAACGATGCGTTTGCCAAAAAATATCCCGGCCTTGTGTTACAGGCTGTAGGGCTTACATTTGCCGTAGCGCTTGCTATGTTTTTGCTGTACAATTTCAGGATTATAAAGCCTACGCAAAAATTAAAAAGCATTGTTATAACAGCCACTGTTGGCCTGGCTATATTTTATGCCATTGATGCCCTGCTTTTTTACGCGTTTCATATTGATATACCCATAACAAGCTGGAGCAATAACAGCGGTATGGCTATTGGGTTTTCCATACTGGTAATTTGCCTTGCTGCACTGAACTTTATTCTTGATTTTGAGATGATAGAAAACGGTGCAGATATGGGCGCTCCCAAGCGAATGGAATGGTACGGCGCTTTTGGGTTGCTGGTTACATTAATTTGGCTGTATATTGAAATACTTAAGCTGTTGAGCCGCATTGCCAGCAGCAGGAACTAATAGAGTTTGCTGATAAAAGTAAAGGCCCCCGTCATTTTTGCACGGGGGTCTTTACTTAGTATAAAAGGTTAGCTAATTTACTTTTCTAATCATCCTCCTGCCCTGTGCATCAGCGGGGCCGAACGCCTCATCCATTTTCTTTTGAAAATCAGCCTGGGTAACCAGTTTGCCGCCGGAAGGCGCTTTCAATTCTTTTGAGGTTACCTTGACCTGTATTGCCGTAGCGGTAAAGACAATGCTACCCGTATCAATATCCACTTTTAAAATAGCGCCCGGCAAGCCGCCAAACCTGTCCGGCCCGGTAGGCACAGGTATATCTTCTGCATACCACGCTATTACATTGCTGCCCCGTTCAGTAGTGGCTGAGGCCTTTTTGCATACATGGTTTAGTATTGTTGCTGTTTCATCTGCCAGTTTCCACGTTAGCTGTTTTATACTGTCGGTTACAATATATTTTTTTTCATCTAATGTTGTTTCCTGCAGTTGGTTGCTGCTGCTGAAATTTTTATACAACGCACCGTCATCGCCCGGGCCGTTAAACCGTATAAAAACATGCGCACCACCACCACCATTATCAAACGGGTCTGGCGCATCGTCTTTAGGGGCTGCCTTATAAACAGAAATGCTGTCTTTAAAAAAAAGTTGATATGCCGCTGTCTGAAACTGCGGAACCATGGCCTTCATCTGTTCATCCTGCATGTGGCGGTGCACATCAATTTTTCTCTCATATTCAATAGTTCCTTCTTTGGTTTGGGCAAGCAGGCCCCCTGCGTACACAAGGATGTAGCCCAGCATTATAGCTTTTTTCATGTAATAGTTTTTATGCGCTAAAACTATAATACCCGGCAGTTAACCAAACTTGCATTAAGGTTAATTAAGGTTAATACGGGGCTGTTGCAATACCCGCATTGTATAATTTTGTTGCAATAATACAATGGCGCACCCGTTTAGCATACGTATCACCAGGCTCAGCATTTCACGCATGCTGATGATAGTGACAATTGTATTAATTGCTGCCTTCCAGGCTTACTGGCTAAGCAAGTTGTATAAAGATGAATGGGATAGCCTGAAAAAGAATACCGATGTTGCCTTTAGGGATGTAATATATAAGCTGCAGGTGAAACGCTTTAGAAAGGACAGCTCTTTTTTTGACAGCCGCATACCAGACAACCTGTTTATGTTCAATGTTATTGATAGCATAAAAGGCAAGCTGAAGGACTCTATATTCCACAAACGCATAGGCATTACCGGTAACCAGGTGGTAATATCAATAGAAACGAGCAAGCGCCATGACTCGCTGCTGAAACGTTTTGATACCGTTATATCCCGCGCAACATCAATCGGTGAGGGTATACCTTTGCCCAATCCGCCTGACCAGCAAGGTGCGCGCATAGTTAAATTCTTTTCAGATGACCCGGTTGCTAACACACCTCTTGATATAAAACAAATTGATTCAGCCTATAAAAAAGAACTGCTTGTTACAGGCATTACCGTGCCATACGATATTAAGATGATAAGCGGAAAGCCTGAGGATTTTGAAAAATCAGTAAGCCCGCATGAGCTTAAAACAAATTTTATATTTGTTGGCCTGGCTAATTCATACGCTTACCAGGCAAGGTTTGGCAGCCCTTTTGGTTATATCGCAGGTAAGCTTATTAACCCGTTGCTGGTTGGCCTGCTGCTTATTGCAGTTACCACGGCATCATTTGTATTTTTATACCGTAACCTGCTTGCCCAAAAAAGACTGGCGGCTGTTAAGAATGAATTTATAAGTAACATAACGCACGAACTAAAAACACCTATAGCAACAGTAAACGTTGCTATTGAAGCGCTGCGCAATTTTAATGCCCTGCAAAACCCGGAACGTACGAGGGAGTATCTCGATATTTCAGCGCTGGAATTACAGCGGCTGAGCATGCTTGTAGATAAAGTGCTTAAGCTGTCAATGTTTGAAAATAAAGAGATTGAATTAAAAAAAGAAATTGTGGATTTGTTTGAACTGGCTGCCGAAGTAATTGCGGGGATGAAATTACAGATGGAAAAAGCCGGTGCCTATATACAGCTTACAAAAGATGGAAGCGATTTTATAATCAGGGCAGACAGGCTGCATATTACCAGCGTACTGTATAACCTGATTGACAATGCATTAAAATACAGCAGCCATCAACCGGCTATTACTGTGCACCTGGTACGTGAAACCCATTACATAACTATTGCAGTATCTGACAATGGCATTGGCATACAGCCCGAATACAGGAGCAGGATATTTGAAAAGTTTTTTCGTGTTCCATCCGGCGACCATCATAACATAAAAGGGTATGGCCTTGGCCTTAGCTATGTACACCATATTGTAACGAAGCATGGCGGTACCATTACAGTGGACAGTACACCGGGCAAGGGCAGCACATTTACTATTAAACTACCCCTTACATGAGCAGGATAAAAATACTATACGCAGAAGACGAGCTTTTTTTAGGGAAGATAGTAAAGGAAACCCTTGAAGGACGAGGGTTTGAGGTGATAATGGAAACCAACGGCGCGGCAGTAATGGATGCTTTTAAAGAAGAACAACCCGATATATGTGTACTGGATATTATGATGCCTAACCGCAACGGCTATGAAATTGCCGAAAGCATACGGCAGGTGAATGATGACGTACCTATAATATTTTTGACGGCTAAAACGCAGACAGAAGATCTTGTGAAAGGGTTTAAAACAGGCGGTAACGATTATATACGTAAACCCTTTAGCATGGAGGAGCTGATAGTACGTATTGAAAATGCCCTGCGTGTTAAAAAAGACGGAGCAGCGGGGCCCCTTAATGCTGAAAGCCTTGCCATTGGCAGGTATATTTTTTATTTAAAACGGCAGGTGCTGGTATTTGAAACGGAGGAACGCAAACTCTCTTACCGTGAAAGTGAACTCCTGAAGTACCTGTGGCAACACAGCAACGATATTATTGATCGCCGCGACATATTGCAGGTTATTTGGGGAAACGATTCTTTTTTTAACAGCCGTAACCTGGATGTTTATATTACAAAGCTGCGCGGCTACCTTAAAGCAGATGAGCACATTGAAATACTTACAATTAAGGGCATTGGCTACCGTTTTGTAACAGGTTAAAATTTAACCCCGGCTTCAATACGTATGGGTAAATAGTTTTCAGCAGGGGGTATTGGGCAGCTATACCCCTCAGTGTAGGCGCAATAAGGCTGGTACGCCTTATTAAAATTTATGGTAAGTGTATCGCTGCCGGGTACCTGTAAATCAATATACCGGCCGCCGCCATAAGTTTCGTGGCCGCTGGTAGCATCTTTAAACAGTATTGCAAGGTAATTCTTATATTGCTCAGACTGCAGCAGGCGTACGGATTGATAAACAGACAGTTTATAGGGTTTGCCCAGCAGCATAAATTGTACATAACCGTATTTTACATATTCCTGTTCGTCGTTTTTATTGCTCATGGCCATTTTAAAAGCTGTTTCATCCGCCGTGCGGGTAAAATGCGCTGTAACCACGTAATCAAGATTAATGGGGAAGAAATGGATTCCCTTAAAACCTGCCCGGTCTGCGGGAAGTAAAGGTGTTGTGGCAGAATCCAGGTATTCATGCATAAGCGCCTGCTGAAACTGTTGTATATCATTTGCCAGGGCCTCTTTACGTGCATCGTTGTTACACGCGCAAATAAAAAACAGGGAAAAACAAAGCAGTATAAAATTTTTCATACCTGTGGAATTACATATTTCTTTTATGCAAATAAAACACATTGCATGCTATTTGCAGTATTGACTGAACAACATTAACCATTTTAATAAAACACCATGAAACGCACAAAATCACGCAAACCTGTAAAACTGCATACGGGTTTTTTTGACGCCTTCAGTAATAAAGTGACAAGGGTTGCCGGCAGCCCGGCCGCATTTTTTACCGCCGTAACTATTGTAGTAATATGGGGTATTACGGGGCCGGTTTTCCACTATTCCGACACATGGCAACTGGTTATAAACACCGGTACTACCATTATAACGTTCTTAATGGTGTTTTTAATACAGCAATCGCAGAATAAAGACACCGTGGCTTTGCATATAAAGCTTAATGAACTTATTGCCGCTACCCAGGGCGCAAGCAACCGGCTTATTGACGTGGAAGATCTTACAGACGCAGAATTGCAGGCACTTAAAAAATTCTATGTTCAGTTGTCAGAACTGGCAAAAAAAGACATCAACCTGCTTGAAACACATTCTATTGAAGAAGCGGCAGGCCAGCATAAGATAAAACTGGAAACATCAAAAACCAGCGGAAAGCGTGCTTAAAATTTATTCTTCCACATCATGCTTTCAACAGGCTTGCTGGGCTGGCCGCTATACTTAGCATCTTTTTTCTGGTTGTACTTAACCTGTATTTCGCCCTCTACCGGGAAATAAATAAGCTGGCCTATGGGCATGCCCTTGTAGATACGCACAGGTTGTTTAACGGATATTTCAAGCGTCCAGTTACCGCAAAAACCTACATCACCCTTACCGGCGGTAGCGTGTATGTCAATGCCCAGCCTGCCCGTGGATGATTTGCCTTCCAAAAAAGGCACATGAGCGTGGGTTTCAGTATATTCTTCAGTTACCCCCAGGTAAAATACCAGCGGCTGTAATACAAAGCCTTCGTCAGGTATTTCAAAATACTCCACCTGGTTGTGTTTTTTGGCATCCAGCATCTCATCTTTATACTTGGCCAGCCACTTGCCTAAATGCACGTCGTAGCTGTTGCTGCCAAGGCATGTACGGTCGTAAGGCTCAATTTTAATAGTGCCTTTCTCTATCTCTTCCAAAATGCGCGTATCAGATAATATCATGTGTTTAGTTGGTTACCGGCTGCAGTAATGGCAACAAGCTTTTGTTGCGTCGCACCCTTTAGCCGGGGTAAATAATTCAGCAATAGCCGCCATGCGGCAAACTGTTTGCAATATAAATCGTAAATCTGCAAAGTAAAACCTGCAATATTTAAGTGCCGCTGTTTTATCAACATAATATTAACCAAACCACCAGGCTGGGTATATGGAAAATTGAGGAACCGGAAGGATTTTTCGCTGGCGTACCATTGCAGCGTACCATTACTCACCCGCATAAGCGCCTGCAGCACCTGGCTGCCAGGTGGCTATTACAACACCTTTTTCCCGATTTTCCATATAGCGAAATTATTATTGCCGACACCCGCAAGCCATACCTGCCCGACGAACAATACCATTTTTCCATCAGTCATACCGGCGATTATGCAGCAGCCGTAGTTAGCAGCGTACAGCGTGTTGGCCGTGATA
>DASZUX010000421.1:0-5688 GCA_035547455.1 Chitinophagaceae bacterium | reverse complement strand
AAACCTGCGCCAGATACAGGAAGCTATGCCCGGTGTTGTGCAACCTTCAAAAAAAATGCTGCTTGTTATACTTTCAGGCATGATAAGCTTTGTGTTTTGCATAGTAGTGTTGTTCGTGCTGTTTTATCTTGACCATTCTATAACAGACCCCAAGGAACTGGTTGCAAATACCGGTATGCCGGTACTGGGTACTTTAAGCACTGTTAAAGGCAGCAGCCTTGATATTAAAGATACATGGCAATCATCAGCTACCGGCGATGTAGCCCGTTTCAGGAATGAACTAAGGGCGATACGGTTTGAGATTGACCATGAAATGAGCGATAAGAACAGGGTATTGTGCTTAACAAGCCTTATAGAAGAGGAGGGTAAAACTTTTGTAGCCATAAGCCTGGCTTATGCCTATGCAATGGCCAATAAAAAGGTATTACTTATTGACGGTAATTTTGCAAATAACTCAATTACTGCAATCATAAAACCTGCATATTACCTGGAAGATTATTTAACTAAAGGGCTGGCTTTGCCAGAGGCGGGGACAAATTCGGTGCAGGTGCTAGGTAACAGGGGCGGGGACGCATCGCTGATGGAAATTACCAGTAAGGAGAATTTTACCCGAAAAGTGGATGAATTAAAGCAGCAGTTTGATGTTATATTAATTGAAACCGCTGCTTTGCGTGATATGGATAAAGCGAAAGAATGGCTGCAGGCAACTGACAAAGCTGTGGCTGTTTATAAGAAAGGAAATACGATTACCGAAGCTAAGAAAACTGATGTCGCATATCTTGAAAGCCTCGGTAAAAAATTTGCCGGATGGGTGCTTAATAAATTATCCTGATATTAAAAATAGTATTAAATACCACCAATGTCCCATGTTTTATCATATATATGGCTCGTTATACAAATACTGGTAGGGTATAACCTTGTATTGCCATTTTTGTTCTTCCTGTTTTATTTAGTAGTAAAAAAAACAAATACGCCCAGGCACGGCACTACAGAGCGGGATTACGCTATAATTGTAACAGCATACGAGCAAACGCATACACTTGGCCTGGTGGTTGACTCAATACTGGCAGTTAATTACAGCAACTACCTTATATACATTGTTGCTGATAACTGCGATGTATCCCAATTACATTTTGCTGATGAGCGTGTAATTGTGCTGAGACCGGAAGAAATATTGAGAAGCAATGTAAAATCTCATTTTTATGCCATTAACCGCTTCAGGCGGCCTCATACACATCTCACTATTATTGACAGTGATAACCTGGTTGATGTAAACTACCTGCTTGAATTAGATAAGTTTTTTGATAAAGGGTACAGCGCCGTGCAGGGCGAACGCAAACCTAAAAACCTTGATACTACTATTGCGGCACTGGATGCAGCCAGGGATGTTTATTACCATTTTTATGATGGTGAAGTATTATTTGCTCTCGGCTCGTCTGCCGCGCTGGCAGGATCCGGTATGGCGTTTACGGTAAAGCTGTACAGGGATTGCCTGGAGAATTATAACTTTTCAGGCGCCGGTTTTGACAAAGTATTGCAGTTTGAAATTGTAAAGCGTAACTATCGCATTGCCTGCGCACCCAATGCCGTAGTGTTTGATGAAAAAACGTCCCAGTCAGGACAACTGGTAAACCAGCGTGCGAGGTGGATAAACACCTGGTTTAAATACTCATGGTTTGGTTTTTTATTAATAGCGCGCGGTATAACCCGGTTTAGTATTAACCAGCTATTATTTGGCATTATGCTGGTGCGTCCCCCGTTGTTTATTTTCCTGCTGCTTTCTGGGTTGTTCTTTTTTAGTAATATAATTCTGCTTAGTTGGGGTGTCATTTGGTGGGGCGCAGGTTTCTTACTGTTTGTTGCGGGATTTATGATAGCGCTTATACATGCACATGCTGATAAAAGAATTTTTGCAGCGCTTAAGGGTATTCCGCGGTTTGTATCAATGCAAGTTCAATCGCTGTTAAAAGCAAGGGGCGCAAACAAGCGCTCTGTTGCCACCAGCCATTTTCATACGGCAAAAATTGAGGAAATAAAAAATAATGATAATGAGAATTAATCCTCCCAATAAAACCAGCCTGGCAAAAAAGGAAGATGCTGAGCGGGTAAAAGAAATAACGCGCAAGGTAGCCATTGGTTTGGCAATAGTGGGTGTGTATATATTCTTTTTCAAATTGCTTTTCTTCTGATGGATAATGTTAGTATTCCTATAAATAACAAAAGGAAAAGCGGCGGTTTTTTAGCGTCGCTCAGGAATACTTTGTTCATTCAAAAACTCAATACACCAACCGGGTATGTTTTGCTGGGGGTGTCATCGGTTATTATTGCTTTATTAATTGAAAAAATGGGGGTGGCCGGGGGGGCGCTTTTTTTAGTCGCGGTAATGGTTTTACCACTCGTTTACGCTATAGTTGCTTATCCCAAAATAGGTATATGGGTATTGCTTGTAATGGCTTACACACTTTTTCTTATTATGAGCATTGGCATAAACTTTCCTTTTGGTACACTTATGGATGGTTTGCAGCTAATGCTGCTGCTGGGTTTTATAATTAAACAAAGGAGTAAGCCTGACTGGGGCATTTTAAAAGGGCCGGTAACAGTAATGATACTGGTTTGGATTGTGTACAATATACTTGAAGTGGCAAACCCCGCGGCTGAATCAAGGTTGGCGTGGGTTTATACAATCAGGTCGGTAGCACTTGTAATGTTAACTTATTTTGTTTTTTTATATAATATACGTTCTGTTGAGTTTATCCGTATCATTTTAAAAACATGGTTATTCCTGGCACTGTGTGCCGCGCTGTACGGGTTAAAGCAGGAGTATATCGGTTTTTCTGCCGCGGAAGAAGCCTACCTGCATTCAGACCCCAACATAGCCGGGTTGCTTTTTATTGAAGGGCACTGGCGCAAATTTTCATTTTTGTCAGACCCGGTTGCCTTTTCCTATAACATGGTGGTGGCAAGTGTTTTATGCATGGCGCTAATGTCCGGCCCTATAAAATTCTGGAAAAAAGTAGTACTTGGTTTCCTGGTGTTTATTTACCTGTGGGCAATGCTTACAACCGGCACACGCGGTGCTTATGTGCTTGTACCTGTTACGCTTGTTTTGTATGCAATCTTTAAGTTCAACAGGCGTGTACTGCGCCTGGGTATAGCAGGGGCAGTAATGATTGTTATACTAATATTTATTCCAACATCTAACCCAACACTTTATCGTTTTCAATCAGCTTTTAAACCTTCAGAAGATGCTTCCTTTAATGTACGCAAAGCTAATCAAAAACGCATACAGCCATATATTTTAACCCACCCTATGGGGGGCGGTTTAGGTGCCACTGGTGCGTGGGGGCAGCGGTTTGCACCTAATTCTTACCTGGCTAATTTTCCACCGGACAGTGGTTATGTGCGTGTTGCAGTTGAACTTGGCTGGATTGGCTTAGGCCTGTTTTGTACGCTTATGTTTATTATTCTTAAAACAGGTATTAACCATTATTATGCCATACGCGACCCGGAACTTAAGACCTATTGCATGGCAATGACACTGATTGTTTTTGCCTTTAACATAGGCAATTACCCGCAGGAGGCGCTGGTACAGTTTCCTTCCAATATATATTTTTACCTGGTTACAGCACTTATAACTGTTACATACCAGCTAGATAAACAAAAAAATCCCCAATTGCATGCAGGCAAATGATATGATACATAACCGAGATATTGTTATTGTAGGCCAGCAGCCCTGGGATGTTGAAATTGGAAGCAACTGCAAAAATATTGCAGTTGAATTTAGCCGGCATAACCGGGTATTATATGTAAACAGCCCGCTTGACAGGATAACAAAATATCGCCGCAAACATGAGCCTGCTGTGCAGAAAAGAATTAAGATTGCTGCAGGGTTGCAGGATGGCCTGGAAAAAATTGCAGATAACCTATGGACGTATTACCCCGGTAAAATGATTGAATCTATTAACTGGATAAAGTCTGCCGGGTTGTTTAACCTGTTAAATAAAAGGAATAATAAAATATTTGCTGATTGTATTGGGCAGGCAATGCAGCGGCTGGGTTTTAAGGATATAATTTTATTTAATGATAACGATATTTTCCGCTGCTTTTATCTTAAAGAATTATTGCAGCCTGTTGTAAGCATTTACTACTCGCGCGATTACCTGCTTACGGTTGATTACTGGAAACTGCACGGCGCTGTGCTGGAGCCGCGGCTTATTGCTAAAAGCGATTTGTGTGTAGCCAACTCAACCTACCTGGCAGATTATTGCAGGCAGTATAACCCTGCATCGTATTACGTGGGGCAGGGTTGCGAACTGGATATTTTTTCAAAAAACAGTTATGCCATCCCTGCGGATATGCAACCCATTGCAAAACCTGTTATTGGTTATGTAGGTGCATTACAGGCCCTGCGGCTGGATATAAAGCTGCTGGAACAAATAGCTGAAGCAAAACCTGCGTGGCAAATAGTGCTGGTAGGGCCGGAAGATGATGCTTTTAAAGCAAGCGCACTGCACCGGTTGCCCAATGTGCATTTTTTAGGCAGCAAGCCGCCGGCTACCTTGCCTGAGTACATAAATAGCTTTGATGTATGCCTTAACCCGCAGGTAATTAACCAGGTTACACAAGGCAATTACCCGCGTAAAATTGATGAATACCTTGCCATGGGCAAACCTGTGGTTGCTACAAAAACAGGTTTTATGCAGGCGGTATTTAGCGGGCACACGTATTTATGTGGTACCCCCGGCGAATATATTGCCGCCATTGAAAAAGCCATGGACGAAA
Source organism: Chitinophagaceae bacterium (assembly GCA_035547455.1). Classification (GTDB taxonomy): domain Bacteria; phylum Bacteroidota; class Bacteroidia; order Chitinophagales; family Chitinophagaceae; genus JABDFW01. The sequence continues at coordinate 906 of DASZUX010000421.1, read as the reverse complement.
ACAGCCCGGCTTTGCAGCAGGCAAGAAAAGCATTTGCAGCATCACACTCATGGGAGAATAATGTAAAGGAAATTTATAAGACAATCAATACCGTTAAAGGTAATGCAGGGTAACCGTTGTGCAGGGATGCTTAAAACAGGTAGTCCTTATTAAATTTAAGATGGCGGTAAATATCACGTATAAATGATATAAACGGGTTGCCCGTAGTACGCCATGTTTCGCGCTGCATCGTACTGGGCTCGTCGCTGGAGTTTTTTTGATAAAACAACCCCTGGAAATCATCATAATAAATCCCCTTGCCTTTTTTCTTTAAAAAATTCATCATCATCGTGTACTCCGTTACATCGCCTTTTTTCCCTTCGGGATAGCGGCCGAATTTTTGTAAAAAGTTGCTTCGGCGCACATGCGGGTGGTCGCTGTAATAATAAAACTTCCTGTACCCTGGGTACCACAGCTTAAATTTCATTTCTGAAAAGCCGTTGCGTATGGGTGTAAGGTAAGGGTATTTAAAATAAGCGTAAAACCGCGCCATATCAATATCAGGCCGTTCTTCCAGTATGGCCATTGCATCTGCAAAGTGCTGCGGAAAATCAGCGGCGGGCTCAAAGTCTTCCTGCACATACAACGTGTACGGCGCTGTAACGGCATCCTGGCCCTTGTTAATGTTATTGCCAAGCCCGCGGTTAACGGGGGTTAGTATAAGTTTAAAATTAAACCTGGGCTGTATTTGCTTAAGGTATTCCTGGTGCCCGGGCTTGCTGCCGTCATCGCTCACCACAATTTCATCAAATACGCAGCCCTGGTTTTCAAATGTAGCCAACAACCTTTCCAGCGATTTGCTGCGGTTATAATGTGTAACCAGTAAAGCAACACCGGAAAAGCGATGCGTATCTGCCATACAAATAT
>DASZUX010000420.1:0-12773 GCA_035547455.1 Chitinophagaceae bacterium | reverse complement strand
ATACCACCCGGCCCGCCATCTACCACTATATCAACAAGGTGCTTAAAATTTCGGTACATAAGTTCGGGATCAGTATATTCTTCTACCATCTCCCCGGGTAATGAGGCCGATAATATGGGGTGTGATGTTTCGTGTACAATAGCCCTGGCAATATTATTATCCGGCACACGTAAACCGATAGTGCTTTTACGGCTTTGTAATATTTTAGGTACTTCCCTGCTGGCGGGCAAAATAAAAGTATATGCACCGGGCAGGTAACTTTTTAATAACCTGTATAAAGGCGTTGAAATGCTTTTGGTGTATTTGCTTAAATCACTTAAATCGTAGCATACAAAACTTAGCTGTGCTTTTTCCGGCTCTACGTGTTTTATCCTGCAAACACGCTCAATAGCTTTGTGCTGAAATATATCGCAACCCAAACCGTAAATGGTATCGGTAGGGTAAATAATCACCCCCCCGTCAAGCAGGCACTCCGCAATTGTTTTAATGTTGCGGGCGTTTGGGTTATCTGGATGCACATGTAAAATCATAATTGAAACAACTCAAAAACCTTGCCTTAGTAAAACATTTTTTGGGTGTCTATTTATTTAAAAAATCCATTACCATTTTTATAAGGGCTATTCTTTTGTTGGTAAAAGGATGATCTGTTTGCCATACCTGGTAATCAAAGTATTTCTTGTTCTCTGCTTTCAAGGCATCGGCTATTTGCTGGTTTCTGTCATGTTCATCCAGCATAACTATTGCTTTGCCTGCCAGTGCTTTGCCATCGTTAGCAAGATTATAGTAAGCAGGGTTTTTTACAACCGGTTCAAACTGCTGCTTTGCAGTTGCGTTTAACACAAAATAATTTCCGGCATCTTGCTTTATTTTTTCATAATCGCCTTTTAATGCTGCCACAGTTTGGTATATATCCCATGTAGAAAGTGCAAAACCTTTTTTTACACCGGGCAGTTGTTGTAATGCCTTAAGGCAAACCCAGCCGCCCATGCTGTGGCCAAATAACGCGATGTTTGCTGTATCTACCTGCAGTGAGTCGCTGAACTTTTTGCAAAACGCTACTACATTTACCACATCTTCAACACAATGTTTAAAACTGAACACTCCCCGGCTTGCCCATGAGCCGCGATAATCAAAGTAAACAACGTTCCAGCCGCGTGCCCTTGCTACCTGGCCCAGGTCTAAGTTACGTTCATTCCCGGGGTAACCGTGCAGCAATAAAAGGGTGGGATGTTTAGCCGGGCCATTGGCTTTATAAATAAAGCCCTGCAATAAGCTGCCTGCGGATGGTATGTTTAGTTCAATCATATTTGCGGGTGAGGTTGCATCCAGGTCAATATCCCGCAGTACAAGCGTGTCACCGGGAGATTGTGCTTTACAAAAGCATACAAATAGTAACAAACTAAAAAACAAACAGGTTATATATTTCATACAGAGAATTTTGGAATATAGCATGTAAAGCTATTTTATTTATACTGAAGGCAATAGGAGGGATGCTAACCAAGAAAAAAGCCTGCGGTATTAATGCAGGCTATTATTAATATTTTTTACTTTTTTTTAAAGCGGGCGTACCCAAATATTGCGGAAGCTGATAGGTTCGCTGGCATCGCCATGAGCCTGCAATTTTATAGGGCTGGCGCCATGTGCTTTATAAAAAGGATGACCAATGTACAGGGTTTGGCCTGTTAGTTCATAATTAAGCTGTACCAGCACCCCGTTATGAAAGGCAGTAACGCGGGCGGGCGATTTTAAAGTGCCATCATCGTTAAAGCGGGGCGCAGTCCATACTATATCATAAGTTTGCCATTCGCCAGGTTTTTTACATGCATTTGCCAGTGGTACAGACTGTTTATATATAGCAGCGGTTTGCCCGTTGGTATAGGTAGTGTTGCCGTAACAGTCAAGAATCTGCATTTCGTAGCCGCCATCACCTTTACCTGTAGAAGCAAGAAAAACACCGCTGTTGCCACGTGCCTGGCCCGTGCCGGTAATAGTTTCAGGTATGCGCCATTCAAGATGCAGCTGGTAATCCATAAAGCGCTGCTTTGTTTCAATATTGCCGCTGCCTTTTTTCTGTACGGTCATTATGCCGTCGTGTACATTCCAGTTGGCAGGTTTAGTAGTATCGCCATTCATGCGCCACTGGTCAAGGTTTTTGCCGTTAAACAAAATAATGGCGTCAGAAGGAGGGTCCTGCGGCGTATTACCCGGTGTTACCACTGGCGGAACCGGTGTGTAAAATTCAGTATCCTCCGGTTTCATTTTTTGATTTTGGGCAAAAAGAGATGTAGCCACAAGAGTAATAGCAGCCAGCGAGCAAAAATGTTTCAGCATAGTGAAAATGTTATTGTTAAGAATTGAAATAGCTTATTGAAAGAATACACTTATGCTCTAAACTTTAGGCATAGTATAACCGTTGTGATATTCTTTAGCCAGGTACTTGTTGGCATCTGCATCAGTAAATTTGTTGGCGGTCTTGTCCCAGTAAATACGTTTACCCGTTCTCCACGCAATATTGCCCATCTGGCAAACGGTAGCTACATGCGCACCTGCCTGTATGGGGCAGTGCAAGTCTTCAAACTTTCTTGATTTTACTACTTCAATAAAATTTTTGGCATGCAGGGTAAGGCCGTCATCAACCCTTTGCTGGCGCGGCACTGCTTCCATCTTGTCTTTGCCATTCTCTTTTTCGGGTAATACTTCCCAGCCCCCCCTGTCAACTACAAGGGTTCCGTTATTGCCTATAAAAGCTACACCATGGTCACGTTCATAGGGTCCGCCGTTAATACCGGTGGCATGTTCCCAAAGCATATTAAAGCCATCAAACTCGTACACAGTTTGTAAGGTGTCCGGCCATTCTTCAGCATCGTCGGGATAAGCAAATTTGCCGCCGGAGGCCATTACATTCTTCGGTACAGTAGCATTCATTCCCAGCAGGGCATAGTCAATCATGTGTACACCCCAATCTGTCATCAGTCCGCCCGCATAATCAAAAAACCAGCGAAAATTAAAGTGAAAGCGGTTGGGGTTAAAAGGCCTGGCTGGTGCGGGGCCCAGCCATGTTTTGTAATCAACCCCGGCAGGAGGTGTACCATCGGGTTTTTTAGGTATGGAGGCCATCCAGCCCTGGTAAGCCCAGCTTTTTACCAATCTTATCTGGCCAAGTTTGCCGGATTGAACAAAGGCTACCGCATCAGCATAATGTTTTTCGCTGCGCTGCCATTGCCCAACCTGAACAGCACGGTTATACCTTTTTTGAAAGGCTACCATTGCATCACATTCGGCAATACTGTTACCGGCCGGTTTTTCTACATACACGTCTTTACCTGCACTGCAGGCATCGGTCATAATTTTGCAATGCCAGTGGTCTGGTGTGCCAACAACCACTGCATCAATATTTTTGTCATCTAATATTTTGCGGTAATCGCCATAAGTATTTGCAACTGTTATGTTTTGTTTGCCCAATTCTGCTACCCTGCGGTCAAGCACGTTTTTATCAACATCACAAAGTGCAACAAGTTTTACTTCAGGGTTTTTCATAATAGCTGTTATGTCAGACCAGCCCATACCGTTAATGCCAATAGCGGCAACATTTACCCGGTCACTGGCGGCAACCCGTTTACGTGCTGCAAGCAGCATATCTGCGGGCATCATGGCAGCTAAGCCTGCCCCGGCAATATATTTTGATGAAGATTGAAGGAATTGTCTTCTTTTCATACAGCAATTTTAATTTTAGGTGATAAAAATAAAGCAGAAATGTATAATTGACACTTAAATGTACACAACATCTTTTGAATAAAGGCGTAATAAGTTTATTTTTAGAAGAGCCATCAGCTCGTTTTCCTGTAATTTAATACGGCCCATGTATTTAATACAACACCAAGGGCAAAAACAGCGGCTAAATGATATTTTATATCAGCAAGCCCGCTGCCCTTCAGTACTATCATACGCATTACTTCTATAAAATAGCTTACGGGTATAAAATCGGTAATAATTTTAGCCCAGCCCGGCATACTGTCAATGGATGTAAATAAGCCGCTCATTAAATTAAATATCATAATGAAAAAGAACGCTACCGACATGGCCTGCTGTTGTGTATTGCAAAAGGTTGAAATAAGTAACCCAAAGCCAAGCAGTGCAAAAAGATAGATACTCAAGAAAAAATAAAGCAGTGCAATATTGCCGGCCGGTACAATACCGTACACAAACCGGGCAAGCAGTAAACCAAGTGTAAATACAATGATGCCAAGTATCCAGAAGGGGATAAGCTTGCCAAGAATAAAATGATACTTTTTTATAGGAGTTACATTTATTTGCTCAATAGTGCCAATTTCTTTTTCACGTACTATATTAAGTGCGCTTTGAATAGCTGCTACCATGGTTACCAGCAATACTAAAATGCCCGGTACCATAAAAAAACTGTAGTTGAGCAGGGGGTTAAACCAGTTGGTAGAGGCTACCTCTATTTGCGGCAGGGGGTTAAACCTGTCCGGCTGAATTAATTGGGTGCGTATGGTATTATTAAAGCTGCTGATTATTTTGCCCAGGTACGCACCACCAAGGTTTGCTTTCGTGCCATTAATGGCATTTACTGCAATAAAAAGTTTTTGTTCATCCTCCCTTACCAGGTTGCGTTCAAAACCATTAGGTATTTCAAGTACAAGGTCGGCTTTGTCATCGGCAACAAGCTGGTAGGCCTCGTTATAATTAGCCTTATAGCCTGTGAGTTTAAAATAACCCGACGAGGTGATTTTTGAAATGAGTTTTTGCGAGTAGGTAGAATGATCGTTATCCACAACTGCGAGTGAAATATTTTTTACTTCGTAGTTGGCTGCTAACGGCAATATCAGCAATTGAATTACCGGGGCCAGGAAAATCATCCGCAGAATAATCCTGTCCCTGAATATTTGGCGGAACTCTTTTTGCAATAAAAATTTCAGCGTTCTCATGCTAAACGGTTTTTGAAGTTTTTAAGGCTTAACCCGAGCAAAATCACGGTCATTCCAAACAGGATTAGCGTCTCCTTCCAGATAGCTGAAAAGCCAAGACCTTTTATCATCACATTTTTTATGATAATATAATACCAGCGTGAAGGAACAATGTTAGAGAGCACCTGTAGCGGAACAGGCATATTTTCAACCGGGAACATAAAACCGGTTAGCAGCATGGTAGGCAACATCATGCCCATGGCTGAAGCCATCATTGCTGATTGCTGAGATGTTGTAACCGTGGAAATAATGAGACCTATTGACAATGAGGTAAGAATAAAAAGGGTGCTGGCTCCAAATAATAAAAGTATGCTGCCTTTAACGGGCAGGTCCAGTACAAACACGCTTAACAGAAGTATGATAATAAGGTTTATAACTGAAAGCAGCAGGTAAGGTATTGCTTTTGATATAATGACAAATACAGGTTTAAAAGGCGATACCAGCAATATTTCCATAGTGCCCATCTCTTTTTCGCGCACTATGGCTATAGATGTCATCATGGTGCATACCAGCATAAGCACAAGGGCCATTACGCCAGGTACAAAATTAGGCGCCCCCTTAAGTTCCGGGTTATACAGCATGCGTATTTGCGGCACTATGCGGTAGGGTATTTTTTTTGTTGGCGAGAGCGAGGATTGATAGCCGGCTATAATATTGGTTGCATAATTGGTTAAAGTGGTAGCCATATTAGGGTCAGATGCATCTGCTATCACTTGTACCTGTGCTTTATTAAAATGCTGTATATCGTCATAAAAACTTTGAGGGATGATGATGGCCAGCTTTATTTTTCCTTCCTTAAAAGCCGCTTCAATTTGGTTATGGTCTGCAAAACTTTTTTCTATTTCAAAATAATTGCTGGAGCTTAGCTTGGTTATCAACTGTTGTGAAGCAGCATCTTTTGCATAGTCCACAATAAGAATCTTTGATCCTTTTATTTCATTTGTTAGCGCAAAGCCAAACAATATTATTTGGGCTATGGGCATACCAAACAGCATTAATAATGTTTTCCTGTCACGAAAAACGTGGTAAAATTCTTTTTTTACAAATGTAAATAGCTGTTTCATCAGAAATTATTTAATCCGCACTGCGTTTTGCGCTGCGGGCAAGATGATAAAACACTTCGTCCATTGATGACGCTGAAAATTGTTTCTTCAGGCTTGCCGGTGTACCCATTGCATCAATTCTCCCATCCACCATTATAGAAATACGGTTGCAGTATTCAGCTTCATCCATATAATGTGTAGTAACAAACACTGTAACACCTTTGTCGGCGGCGTCATAAATCAAATCCCAAAACTGGCGGCGTGTTACGGGGTCAACACCGCCTGTAGGTTCATCCAGGAAAACAATTTTTGGCTGGTGAATAATGGCTACTGAAAAGGCAAGCTTTTGTTTCCAGCCCAGCGGCAACGATGCAACCAGTGTTTTAACCTCGTTTTGCAGGCCAAGCTGGTTTATAAGCGCGGCGCTTTTTTCCTTTATCTCATTATTGCCAAGCCCATAAATGCCTGCATAAAACCTTATGTTCTCAGTTACAGTAAGGTCTTCGTATAACGAAAACTTCTGGCTCATGTAACCAATGTTCTGCTTTATTTTTTCCGGGTATTTATACACATCAAAGCCGGCAACAGTTGCATTTCCCGAAGTGGGTGCCGAAAGCCCGCAAAGCATACGCATTGCTGTAGTTTTACCCGCACCGTTGGCGCCGAGGAAGCCAAATATTTCTCCGGGGTAAGTTTCAAAGCTTATTTCATTCACCGCTACAAAGTTGCCAAACCGTTTGATGAGTTTATTCGTTTTTATTACCGGCTCTGCCATTGTTATTGTTTTAACAGCCGTATAAAGCAATCTTCAATTGCCGGCTTAATTTCTTTTATTTCTGCATCAGCATGGCCCTGGCTGTGCAGGTATTCTATTAAGTGTGCGGTGTTACCTTCCTCATTCTTAAAAACTATATGCACGTATTCGCCAAAAGCATATACGTCAAGCGCCGGCGGGTAGGCTCTTACGTCCCGCAGCAATTTTGATGTCCCGGCTGCCTTTGCAGCATATAACTTCCCGGGAAACGCTTCAATAATCCTGGCAGGCGTATTAACAGAGAGTATTTTTCCTGCCTGCATTAGCGCTATCCTGTCACACAGTGTTGCTTCATCCATATATGGTGTTGATACCATAATGGTGATACCTTGTTGTTTTAAACGTTTCAGCATATCCCAAAACTCTTTGCGGGAAACGGCATCAACACCTGTTGTCGGCTCGTCAAGGAATAACACGGCTGGTTTGTGAATAAGTGCGCAGCATAAGGCTAACTTTTGCTTCATACCGCCTGACAATTGGCCGGCCCTCCTTTTTTTGAAAGGCTCTATTTGCACATAAATGTCTTTAACAAGGTCGTAGTTCTGTTCTAAAGTGGTGCCAAATAAGGTGGCGAAGAAATTTATGTTCTCTTCCACTGTTAAATCCTGGTACAGTGAAAACCGACCCGGCATATAGCCTATACATTGTCTTATGGCTTTGTAATCTTTTACAACATCATAGCCGTTTACAGTTGCGGTGCCACTGTCTGCAAGCAGCAGCGTTGTAAGCACCCGGAATATGCTGGTTTTGCCTGCCCCGTCAGGCCCTATTAAACCGAATAGTTCGCCTGTGGCTACAGCCAGAGACACTTCGGTTACCGCTTTTACGCTGCCTTTGTTGTAGGTTTTAACAATATTGTGCAGTTCTATCGTGCTCATTGCTGCGCAAATTTTACTTCGCCATACATACCTATTTTAATATGCCCATCGTTTTTAACGCGTATTTTAACAGCGTATACAAGGTTGGCCCGCTCGTCTTTTGTTTGAATGGTTTTTGGAGTAAACTCTGACTCATCCGACACCCAGTAAACAGTACCGGCATAGTGCCTGTAGGTTTTGGCGGTGCTGTCAACAAGCACCGTAACTTGCTGCCCCAATTTTATTTGGGATAGCTGGTTTCCTGTAACATAGGCTTTTAGGGTAAGCGTATCAAGGTTGGCAATTTTATATAGCGCTTTTCCTATGGATGTTACCTCACCCTGCATGGCATATTTGGTAAGCACCGTGCCTGAAACAGGGTTTATTATTTGCCCCTTGTCTATCTGGTCCTGTATCTGTGCCACTGATTTTTCTAATGGTGTTTTCTCACTAAAAACATTCCTGTTCTGGGTAGCCACGTTATTTTCGGCCACCTGTATTTGCTGGCGGGTGGCCGCAATTTGTTTCTGTAGCTGGTCAATGGCTGCATTTATATCATCCAGTTGTTTTTGTGTTGCTGCGTCCGCTTTTACAAGATTTTCCGTGCGTGTTTTTTCGCGCAGTTGCTGCGCCAGTTGCGCCTCCTGCACTGCCAGTTGTTTTTTTATAAGGTCAACCTGCGGCTGTACGTTTGCTGTTTTATCCTGCAGAGATTGTATGGTGGCCTGTACCTGCTCTTTTTGTAATTGTATATTGCCTACGTCTATAGTGCCTACCAGGGTGCCGCTGCTAATGGTATCTCCTTCCTCTGCATTAAAAGAGATAAGCTGGCCATTTTGCCGGGCAGATACAATAACTTCGTCTGCTTCAAAAGTGCCTGACGCATCGTACAGGTTTTGGTTGCCGCTGCATGATACCAGCAATATTGCAGTTAAGAGAAGCATGCTTTTAAAAAATCTCATAACAGGTATTTTTATTGAAATAAATTAGTTGCCTGAAGTTGTTTGAAAATTATATTGGGCCTGCAGCAATTGTATTTGATGCAGTACAAGGTTTTGTCTCGCCAGGTCTTCAGCGTCCACCTGGGCTATATAGTCATGAGGTGTTATAACGCCATTAGCAAGCTGGGCTGCTGCCGCATTTTTAACTGAGTTGCGCAGGGCTATAATATCATTATCCTTATTGATGAGCGCTTCGTATTTGGATGCTTCAGCGCTTTGCTGTTTAAGGGCAATATGGGTGTTAAAAATGAATGTCTCTTTTTGTATGTCAATATCTTTACGATTAATGGCAGACAGGAGCCTGTCGTTTTTATATGTGTACAGGCTGCTTAGCGACCAGTTTAAACGAATACCCGCGATATAATAAAAAGAGAAATCTGTTTTTAAAAGGTTTAGCCCAGGCTTTCCATATCCCCCCTGCGCAAATAATTGCAACTTGGGCAGTATATTAGCATGTAACATTTTATCTTGTACATTCCAGGTGGTTTTTTGATAGTCGTATAACGATAGTTCAGGCCGGGTAATGCTGTCTGCCAATATTTGAGGTTGCGGTTTTGTAAGAACAGTAGATTCATCTAAATGCCGGTTAATAAATAACCCCAGCATGTTAAGGTATGCAGCCCTGTTTGACTGTAATTCAATACGCGACTGGTCGGCTTTAATAAGGCTGGCCTTTAATTCATCAAGACTGCTGCGGAATGCAGTGCCGTTGGTGACAAGGGCTTGTGTTTTATCTATGCCATTTTGAATATCTTTTTGCTGCAATGTGTTTAGTTTTAATTGCTCGTCTATCAACAGCACACCAAAAAAAAGCTGGTTGATACGGTCTTTAAGTGAATAAAGGTTTACCTCCAGGCTTTGTTGCTGTATAGAAGCCGAGGCCTGCTTTGCCTGTTTTTGATATTTTATGGAGCCGCCATCAAAAACGGTTTGATCGGCCTCGCCCACAATTTTATATTGGTCTTTGCTTAGTGAGGGAATAGTAACACCAGGTAACGTTAAAGGAATGCTGGTAACATCACTCTGGTAAGTAGCCTGCCCGCTTACTGTAAATTGTGGCAGGTAACCTTTCGCAGCATTTTCTACTGAATATTCCTTTGTCTTTTCAATTAAATCATGCTGCTTAACCAGCGGATAATTTTGCTTTGCCAGAGTATAACATTCGTCAATAGTTAGCGGCGATTGTGCATGCACCATAACCGGTACCAGCAAAATAATCATAAGCCGCTGCAAACGCCTTCTTTTTGGTTGTTGATTTATTGGCATCATACTATTTAAAATGGGGTTTAATCAATTGATTAAACTGGTGACAAAAAAATTACTTTGGCTCAAGTATCGCTTTTATCCATACTGGTACCAGCTTTTTGCGCTCCTGCATAAGCGCAGCAAATTCAGCGTTGCTTACGCCCGTAACCCTTTGCAAAAGTGGTTTGCCAATAAAAGGAAAAACAGTTAACCCTACCAGGTTAGCAATAAAATTAAAAGGCTCAATAGGGTTTATTTCTCCCCTGTCAATAGCTGCCTGCAATTGTTTTAAAAAATTCATTCTTATCGGCCTTATAACAGGTTCCATTCTTTCTACCAGTTCCGATGGAACACTGTGCATCTGGTTCATTACAAATATGGGCAGGTATGGGTTGGCTGATATTAAATCAATGTAGGCTACAACAATCTTTTCTACTTTTTCCATCATGCTTATGTTGCTTTCGCTTATTTTAAGAATAATGGTTTGCACAAATTGCTGCAGGTTTTCCATTACAATAATGTCAAACAGTTTTTGTTTACTCCTGAAATAATAGTTTAGCAAGGCAAGGTTTATTCCCGCTTCTTCAGCAATATCTCTTGTCTTTACAGCATCAAACCCTTTTTGGGTAAACAGCTTCCTGGCAGCCGCTTTTATTTTTTCTTCGGCTGAGCCGTCTTTTGCTTCTTTTTCTTGTGGTGTATTCATTTCCTGCTGCAAAGATAAATTTGAAAAACTGATTTAAACAAGTTATTTAATCAAATGATTAAAAAATGTCAATAATTGCGATTTTGTATCCCTGTATTTCCTGGCTCTAATTTTCTTCTCCCCGGCCTTAGCCCAAGCTAAAAATGGGAGGAAAAAGGAGGAATACTATTTTAACCAACTTTATCATTTTCAATAAGTTAAATAAAAACTCGTTCACTTTTTTAATAAATTCACCTACCGCCATTATATCGGCATCCAAAGCATTGCCCTGCTGTGCTTTGGATGCCGGCAGGAGGACAAGGGAGGAAAGCTATTTTAACCAACTTGCTCATCTTCAATAAGTTAAATAAAACCTGGTTGCTTTTTTTATATAATTCGCTTACTACCACTCTACCCGGCCCTCCAATAGCATAGCTCCCAGCGCTAAGGGAGGAATGTAAAATGAAGTAACATATTAATAATCAACTGATTAAATAAAAAAAATCTACTTTTTTTAGAAATTCGCCCCACTTCAGGCAAAAAAGAACTCAACACAACGTCGCTGAACCGGTAAAACAGCGGCTTTTAAAGCGCAAGCGGCTTCCTGGTATATATATAAAAACAAAGGGGGTGTCTCACTGCAATGCGAAATTTATTTTAGAAATATCTCTGTTCAGCTAAAAGCTTACACGGCCTAAAAAGCAATGACCGCCCGGGCGTTATACTCACCGGGGCGGTCATCAGCTCTCAAGGGTTAAAAACAATACTTCTGCTCGGCAACCAGTTTTTCTGAAATTCTGCGCCGTGCATCTTTCGTGTTAAAGGGTTCAACTTTGGTAAAACGTTTAAGGCCTATGTGCATCATGCGCAGTTCATCGCCCTCGGCAAAACTATTTAAGGCGTCTTTACCTGCCTTGTTTATACGGTCTGCAGCATCGTAAATATAGGTTTGCACTATATCGTTATGAAATTTCATGGCTTCAGCCCCGTTGCGCCCGGTAAGCTTTATTAAGCGCAGTAAAGCACTTTCTGCATTAAAAGTTTCAATTGCCATATCTGCAATATTCATCAGTATCTCCTGTTCTTTATCCAGCTTCATCATCAGCTTTTGCACCGCTGCGCCAGCAGTCATTAGTATTGCCTTCTTAAAATTTATAATGTATTTTTTTTCTTTTGCAAAAGGTCCGTCGTCATTATTGCTAAAGTCGGGAATACTCATCAACTCTTTACTCACGGCCATGGCCGGCCCCATTAAATCAAGCTTTCCTTTCATCGCGCGTTTTAAGGTCATATCAAGTGTAAGCAGGCGGTTTATTTCATTGGTTCCCTCAAATATCCGGTTAATACGTGCATCGCGGTAGGCTTTGCTTATAAGGTATTCGTCGCTAAACCCGTTGCCGCCATGCACCTGCACACCTTCATCTACAACATAATTCAGCACCTCGCTTCCAAATACTTTTAATATGGCGCATTCAATAGCATATTCTTCCGCTGCGCCAAGCAGCGCCTTTTCAAATGCCTGGCCTTCGGCCTGCAGCTCGGTTTCTTTGTCATTTATCCAGCCTGCGGTACGGTAGGCGGCGCTCTCCCCCACCCAAACACGTATTGCCATTTCTGCCAGTTTGTGCTTTATTGCGCCAAAATTTGCAATAGAAGTTTTAAACTGCTCGCGTGTAATGGCGTAATTTACCGTTTCAGTAGTGGCCCGCTTGCTCGCTCCTAATGCCGCTGCGCACAGTTTTAAACGGCCTATATTAAGAATGTTGAAAGCAATAATATGACCGCGGCCAATTTCGCCCAACACGTTCTCAACCGGTACCTTGCAATCCTGGAAGTAGAGTTGTACGGTAGATGAGCCTTTAATGCCCATTTTATGTTCTTCCGGCCCCTGGGTAAACCCTTCAAAACCCCGCTCAACAATAAAACCGGTAAATTTATCACCGTCAATTTTTGCAAAAACGGTGTACACATCTGCAAACCCCCCGTTAGTAATCCAGCATTTTTGCCCGTTTAGCAAATAATATTTGCCATCGGCACTCAGGGTGGCGCTTGTTTTTGCGCCCAGTGCATCGCTGCCACTATTGGGTTCTGTTAAGCCATAACTGCCTTTCCACTCGCCGCTTGCCAGTTTGGGTATGTATTT
>DASZUX010000419.1:0-10590 GCA_035547455.1 Chitinophagaceae bacterium | reverse complement strand
AAAACGGCTGGCCTGCAGGCACATTAACGACAGCAATGCATAAGTGGCGGGTTGCCTGCCCGATTTGTTTTGAGAAAGAATGTAGGCAAGCCTAATGGCCTCGCCACACAAGTCACAGCGTATCAGTTCATCAGCCTTAATGCTGTTATAGCCTTCATTAAAAAGCAGGTATAAAACTGTGTAAACAGTTTCAAGGCGGTGGGCAAGTTCCCGGCCTGCCGGTATTTCAAGCTGTATATTATTTTCTTTAATAAACTGTTTGGCGCGGTATAGTCTTTTTTGAATAGCAGCTTCATTAGTTACCAGTGCACGCGCTATTTCGGCTACGCCAAAACCAGAGGCTGTTTTAAGCGTAAGGGCGATACGGTCCTCCTGCTTTAATGCCGGGTGGCAGCATGCAAATATCATCCGCAACTGGCTGTCACTTATCTCGCCCCCGCTAAAAAACTGGCCTATGGTATTCTCCGTTTCAGCAAGCAGACGGGTGGCAACTTCAGCAGAGTATTGCCGGTGATGCTGCTGCCGCCTTACAATATCAATAGCCTTATTACGGGCCGTTTGCATCAGCCAACCGGCAGGGTTGGCAGGTATTTCAAACCTCCATGCCTGCATGGCTTTTAAAAAAGCCTCCTGCACCACATCTTCGGCCATCTCCAGGTTATGCATACCGAATATGCGCGTAAGCACAGCAATCATCTTTCCCGACTCATGCCGGAAAAGATGATCAACCAATTGCTGTGCCGGTTCATTTTGCATACTTAAAATTTCATTACCTCCCGTACCTGTACGGCACCTCCATAAGGCAAATCAGGGCTGGCTTTGGCTATTTCTGCAGCTTCATCGTAACCGGCAGCTTTAATAATAAAGTAACCGCCTACTACCTCCTTACTTTCAGCAAACGGGCCATCGGTAACCACGGGGTTTTTACCTGAAACCGTTTTGCCGGCCGGCATAAGGGCTTCACCACCCACATAAATGCCTTTGGCCTTTAAATCGTTTACCCAGCTAAACCATTGCTGCATATTTTCCTGCATCTGTTCCGGCGAAAAATTTCTGCTGCCTTCGCCATTAATAAAAATCAGCATAAAGTCTTTCATAACGCTTGTTTTTTGATTTTGTTTTGAGATGATTTATGCAACGACGAATGCCGTGAATAAATGAGGACATAAATTGAAGAAAAATTTGTTGTATGCGGCAATAAATTATTTGCAGGGTATCAGCAGCTTTTATGTGGCTATTGCTGGATACCCTGCAACAAGAAAATATATGGGGCCTGTCTTTTTATTCCTTCTATTTATGCCTTCCTGTCCCCACCCTGCCGCTCAATCATCCAGCCGGGATATTCAGCAGGCAGTTTACTAACCTCGTCCAACTGCTGCAGTTCTTCTACAGTAAAAGTTACATCTGCAGCTTTAAGGTTATCTTCCAACTGCTCCATTTTTTTTGCGCCTATTATCACGCTGCTTACAGCGGGTTGCTTAAGCAGCCAGGCTAAAACAAGCTGTGCTACCGATGCGCCTTTGCTTTCGGCCATAGGTTTTAAAACATCAATAATATTAAAAGCCCTTTCTTTATTAACAGGAGGAAAATCAAAGTTCGAGCGGCGCGAATCCTCCGCTTTTTCATTTTCGCGGGTAAATTTGCCGGTGAGGAAGCCACCTGCCAATGGGCTCCACACCATTAAACCTACCTGCTGGTCTTTTAGCAGTGGTATCATTTCACGTTCAAGGTCGCGGCCGGCAACAGTATAATATGCCTGCAATGAAATAAATTTTTCCAGCCCTTTTTGCTGTGATATACCAAGAGATTTCATTAACTGCCAAGCCGCAAAATTGCTGCAGCCTATATAGCGTACTTTACCGCTGCGCACCAAATCATCAAGCGCACGCAGTGTTTCATCAAGCGGCGTTAAAGCGTCATACCCGTGTACCTGGTACAGGTCAATATAACCGGTACCCAGCCTTTTAAGACTCTCTTCCGCCTGCTGTATAATGTGTTTACGTGTAAGGCCAACATCATTAGGCCCCTGGCCCATCCTGCCTCTTACCTTGGTAGCTATTACAAGGCTATCCCTGCTTATACCGAGGTTTTTAATGGCCTGTCCTGTCCGCTGCTCCGCCAATCCTTCGGAGTACACGTTAGCAGTATCAATAAAATTAATACCTGCATCAACTGACCGCTTCACCAGTTCATCTACAGGCTGCTGGTCAAGCGCACCGATTACCGTCCAAAAGCCCTGGCCGCCAAACGTCATTGTACCAAGACATAGTTCTGAAACTTTCAGGCCTGTGTTACCCAAAATGTTGTATTTCATAAGTCAATATTTAGGAGAACGAAATTATTAAGGAGAAAATAAAATATTGCCGGTTAGCAAAAAATTAGTTGCTGCATTAATGCTACTGCACACTGCAACTTGCCCCATAATAAGTTAATTACAGGGCCCCGGAATATTTATTTATTTTCAATAACGGGTAACAGTTCCATCAGGTTACTGATAATACAGTCGGGGGTTGCAGACTGCAACTGCTGATACGTGTGTGCGCCGGTGGTAATGCCAATGCTAAGGATGCAGCCGGCATTGCGGCCTTCTTCAATGTCAATTACAGAGTCGCCTACCTTTACTACCTGTGTGGCATCGGTAACCCCAAACTGCCGCATGGCAAACCAAATCATGTCAGGGTTGGGGCGGTTTTTATCCACATCATTGGCAGTAACAAGGCCGTCAAAATCAGTACCCTTTACCCAGCCAATTTTTTCCACCAGCGATTCGGCGGTTTTATTATTGTAACCCGTGTTTAATATTACGATTATACCCCGCTTTTTTAACGCATGGAATACCTCAAGCGCGTTTGGCTGCGGTAATACGTGAAGATTATTATAAGCTTCTTCCAGCAATACAAGAAATCGTTCAAAAATGGGCTTTGCAATGGTATCGTCGTTAATACCTGCGTAGGTGCCAAGTATGCTTTTTACGGCCTGGAATTTCTCTTTGCCCGCCCCTTCAGCCAGCACCTGCTCCAGCGAAAAATTAAATCCCCTTTCGTTGATGGCTTTTTGCAACGTTTTATATACCACATTGTTTTCATCAACCGTAGTACCTGCCATATCAAAAACTACCATACGTATCATAACAATCCCTTTTTATAAAGAAGCAGCAAATTTAAAATTTGCGCGGCAGGGCAATATTATGATTTTGTGATGTTTTACAGTATATGAGCACCTAAAGCTACATCAGTAAGCAATAACATCACTGCGTTTCGTGACTACCGCCTGGCAAGGGTTGTTTAAAAAATTACGCACAAAGGTGTCCCAGTCCCGCCCGCCTATTACCATGTGTGCGCCATTAGTATATAATAGCCTTTGGCTGTTGGGCATGTAATGATGTATCATGTCAATATACAAAGGCCGGCAAGCATTATCCAGTTCTCCATCGGCAAGCAATACGGGTTTATCTGAATAAAAAGGCTGTTTGGTTTCTTTATTGACGGGCGGCACCTGCCAGCAGTTGCACATAGCCTTATATACATCATTTATATGATAGCCAGCCATGTATGGATAGGCATTTACTACCTGGTTAAGCACTGATTCCCTATGATAAGCAGTTTGGTCTGCACAATATACAGACATACGCATGCCCGACGGGCCGTCATTGTTTTGGAATATGCCATCCAGCCTCTCTTTCATCAATTCACTATGGTTGCCCTTTATTATTTGCGTAATAATGTACGGAACGTAACGCGGCCTGCCCATATTATTTTCAATAATGTCAAGCAGGTCATTCCTGGTATATGCTACATGCAGACTGTCTTTGCTTCCTTTTTCCAGGTAAGGGAGAAAGAACTTTTTGTTGCCGATAGCAGTAAAGTACGCTTTAAACCTTGCCTCAAGGTTGCCATACAGCACCTTGTTGGCCGAATCTTTCTCCACGTGCTGAAAAAGTATATGCAGTGCTTCGTTAAAATTGGCGGGTTCGTCTTCATCTATCGGCACAAAGGTGGGCAACGGTGAATCAAGCACCAGGCTGCGCACGCGCGCAGGATCTTTCCGGAGTACCGCCAGCATAAGCCCGCCACTGTACGAACCGCCGGTAAGATTTACCGAATCAATATGCAGGGTAAGCAGCAGGTCGTCAATATCGGCTACTGTTTCGTCTGTATTATAGCCGGAAAGATCAATACCCTTATCTTCCAGCGCTTTGCGGTATTTTTTTGTACCCTCCAGCATCATGCTGTCTTTATCAAGATTTTCCCTGTAAGCTTCTTTTATCGTATTACTCAGTTCGTCACTCCACAGGTTAGGTATGGCATAACGCGTACCACGCTGTTCAAAAGCAATACAGTCGCGGTCTTTAATTACGGCATGCTTTGAAGCGCCAACGGCCCATCCCAACGAACTTCCGCCCGGCCCACCGGTTGTAAAAAGCAGGGGGTCACTGCTTTTATGGGGGTTATTACTCAGCACTACCACAAATGGCAGCTTTATTGTTTTACCATTATTTTTTAGCCTGTTTTCAGGCACAATTAAATAGCCGCATTGTGTTTTAAAAGCACTGTCAATAGTTACAGGGCATGTACAAGGCTCAACTTTGCGTACGCGGGCTGCATAATCCTGTGCTTTTAATACAGGCACCATACAAATACATGCTATAACAATCAATATACCTGTCTTCTTCATTTGCTTTGTTTTGTGCAAAATTATAATGCCTTGTTACGCTTGCTTTTGTAAAAAACGGACAATTATGCCCTATGCAGTGTAAGTTTCCGGCCGGTAAACTTTGTTATACCGCGATAAAAATGGCTTACATCATAATATCCAAAATCTTCCGGGGTAAAGGAAGATGAATCTTGTATAAAAGCAGACAGGGCCGTTCTTGCCCTTAACACTGACAAGTATTGTTTTGGTGTAATACCAACTACACGGCTGAAATAGCGGTTTATGCTTTTTGAAGTTACAAATGCCCGGGCCGCAAGCTGGCTAACGTTATACTGCAACTCACCCTGCCGGTAAACAGCAATAGTATCCCGCACTATACCAATATAATAACCTGCTTTAATTTTGGTAAGCTGTTGCAAAAAGTATTGCTGCAGCAGGTGCATTCGTGTTATAAAATCAGCCGCCTGTTTAACCTGCAACAGCAGGGGCACAGGCAACACTTTGCTTAGCCATACAGCCTGCCCACCCATGCCTGCCTGGCTTACCCCCAGTACAGCCTCAAGGCCGCCGGGGAAAAATTTTACAGTAAAAATATGGTCTGCCGGGTGGTTTATTCTTTCCGTAACACCATCCCGTACAACCAATATGTCGTTACCGGAAGGTATGGTATTAAGATGGCCATTAATATTGAGACGGTACGCAGGGCCAAGGTTTATCCAGAACGTAGGAGTATAACTGGCAAACATTCTTACATTAAACCCACAGTTGTTAAAGTACAACCCGGTTGCCTCTGCTGACGATTCGGAAAAAAATTCAACGTAGTCCCGCAGCGCTTCGCAGGGCGGGCTGAAGGTGTAAATTTTCCTGATATTGTCAAATATTTCTACCATTCAGCATAATACTTTTTCATTCATAAGCACATGGACAAAATTTGCACAAAAAATGAACTCACTTTGAACAGGTAAATCGCGCCAACAGCGCCAGTTTTACCAAAAATAAACAAAGCGCTATGAAATGTTCTACCGCTCTTCTATTATTTACAATTGTTTTTGCATTAAAAGCTGCCGGGCAGAAAACAAAGCACTATAATTTACAGAAGCTTTTGAAACAAGGCGAAATTGTAACCTTTGATTCATTGCAAACAAAGCCTTTGCAAGCTAAAAAAGGGGCAATCAGCAGCAAGGGAAATATATGGTTTAAAAACATCTTGTTTAACACAGGCACTATTGATGTTGACCTGCGTGGGAAGGATGTTTTTCTCAATAGCTTTCTCGGTATTAATTTTCATGGTACAGACACCACACACTATGACGTGCTGTATTTCAGGCCTTTCAATTTTAAGCATACGGATACTGCGCGGCGGCATTGGTCACTACAATACATGAGCCTGCCGCAATATAATTACGCAGTATTACGCGCATCTCATCCCCTGCAATACGAAAGCACCGTTACCCCGGTACCCGACCCCAACGATTGGTTTCATGCCACAGTTATAATTACAGGTGACAGCCTTGAGGTATATGTTAATCATTCCGCCACCGCTTCGTTAAAAGTACACCTGTTAAACGCAAAACATGACGGCTTGTTTGGCTTGTATTCAGACGGGTTAAGCGCCGATTTTGCCAACCTGGACATAAAACAATAAAAATACGTTTCATTTACTCCGTAGCACCGGTAAGCTTGTACAATTTGCCATCAGCTTTGGTTAAAATGTATAACTCGCCCTGCATGTCCCTTCCAAAATGCAGGTCAACCCGGTTGCTGCCACAAGCTTCTTTAAGAGTGCCGGGCCGGTGACTGATAGTAATTTTCCATTCTTTAATAGTGGCTAAGTTACCCTGTTTCATGTCCTCTATACTGGTATAAAACAGCCTGCCGGCCGGTATGTCTCCAAATAAAAATTTGCCACGCAGCAGCGGTATGGCGCTACCCGTGTATTCAAAACCGCCGCAAATTGCGTTCCCTTCGTCATGATCATATTCCGCCACAGGATAGGTAACATGGTAAATGCTGTCGTTGGCAGGCAAGGGGTAAACGCTGCCCACATTTCCATCCACTCCTGATGACACAAAATGCCCCTCCCTTATGGGCCAGCCGTAATCATGCCCAGGCTCAACCCTGTTGATTGACTCAATGCTTGACTGCCCGATGTTTACAACGAACATAGCACCATCACGGCCCCAGGTAATACGGTGCGGGTTTCTAAAGCCCCAGGCATATATTTCTTTTACGGTTGCTCCGCCGGCATTTTTTGCAAACGGGTTATCGGCAGGTATGCCGTACTTGCCATTGGCACTGTTATTACCGCCGGGGTTAATACGCAATACTGTGCCCCATATTCTTTCAATACTGTGCGCCAAAAACCCATAGCCTTCTTCCACGCAACCACCATCGCCCATGCCAATGTACAGCAGGCCATAGTCTTTATCACCGGGCTTTGCCAGCGGGTTAAAAGTTATTTCCTGCATACCGTGAATACCCGTAACTACATTAATTCTCAACAATTCGCGGCTGGTACCAGAAAAAACATCTGCATTGGGGTTATTTGCCTTCCATTCGGTCAGTACCCATTGCATGGTAACTTTTATACTGTCGGCATAACTAAAGTCTGCTTTGGCTGTGCCCGCAGCTTCTGAATGGCTGGTATAGAAAATGCCGTTTTTGGCAAAGCCGGGATGAAAAGCAAAACTGCCAAACCCGGTAGCAAGCCCCGGCTGGTTAATAAACCCAGGCCGCAGCTTTGCTATATCCAGGTACAATAAAGGCTTGCCTCCTTTTAACTTATAAAGTTTACCCTGCAGGTCATTTACAAACAAGGTACCCGCGCCAGGCTCAAAACCCAGCTTGGTTATTCTTGCAAGCGGCGCCTTACTGCCGGTGGCAGGGAATTGCGTTACAGGCTGAAGATTGACCACGAGCGACGAAAGCGCTATAGGCGCGGGATGAGGGTTGGCCAAACTGCCAGCATTATTTTTGCCACCCTTGCCGCTGTTTTTATGAGACCTGATGAATGCTATTACTGCACCAAGCTGTTCATCGGTCAACGATTCAAAAGACGGCATTACAGCTTTTTTATACGCCGCAAATACCTCTTTAGCATGTTTATCGCCAGATGCAATTGCCTGCTGCGGGTTTTTGATAAAATGTATCAGCCATTCATCCGCCAGGTCTTTGGTTACACCGCTTAACTGCGGGCCTATGCCATCCTGCTTAAAATTGTGGCACCCGCTGCAGTTTTGATTAAATACGGCAGCGCCGGCAGCAATGGTAGCAGAATCCGCAGGGGCAGAGGCTTCACTGCCGGGTGTACCGGTATGGCAACCGCCAACAGCAATAACAAATAGTACGGCAGCAGCAAACAGGTGTTTTGTACGCATGGGTAAATGGCAGTTTAATGGTTTGGTACAATAGTAACAAATAATGCCGTATTTTCCTTATACGGGTTATTATTGCGCCAAAACCCCTTCATAACCGCATTGCAGCAGTTCCGGAGCTTTTAATTTTCCCGGAATCCCCTTCCGGCACAAAATTTGTTTTATTATATAACCATTTCTTCTTAATTTTGCCCTCCTTTTAATTTAGGTGTATTAGCTAAAGAATTTACTGAAGATTAATTTATTAGTAAGTTCTTCATTATCAATACCAAGCCCACCGGCCAGCCGGGGTAATGCGCCAGGAGTTAAAGGAAGTATTTTAGTAAAACCGGTAAACTTAAATATGTCATCAACTAAAGTGCAAAACAGGGTAAGTTTCGGTAAAACCAAGCACCTTGCTGAAACGCCCGACTTATTAGACATTCAGTTAGAATCTTTCCGCGAATTCTTCCAGCTTGAAACAACACCGGATAAACGTAATAACGAAGGTTTGTTCCGTGTGTTTAAAGAAAATTTCCCCATTACTGATACGAGGAACATTTTCGTACTGGAGTTCCTGGATTACTTTATTGACCCACCGCGCTATACCATTGAGGAATGTATGGAACGCGGCCTAACGTATGCTGTACCCCTTAAGGCAAAGCTGCGGTTGAGCTGTAACGATGAAGAGCACGTTGATTTCCAAACCATTGTGCAGGATGTGTTCCTGGGCAATATACCTTATATGACCCCCCGCGGCACGTTTGTTATTAACGGCGCCGAGCGCGTGGTGGTATCCCAGCTTCACCGCTCACCCGGTGTATTCTTCGGCCAGAGCATTCACCCCAACGGCACTAAAATTTACTCTGCAAGGGTAATACCGTTTAAAGGTGCGTGGATGGAGTTTGCTACAGACATTAACAATGTTATGTACGCTTACATTGACCGTAAAAAGAAATTTCCCGTTACTACGCTGCTGCGTGCCATTGGCTACGAAACAGACAAGGATATTCTTGAACTGTTTGGTATGGCTACCGAGGTTACTGCTGACAAAAAAAGCCTGCAGGCCCACCTAGGTAAAAAGCTGGCGGCCCGCGTACTGCGTACATGGGTGGAAGACTTTGTAGACGAAGATACCGGCGAGGTAGTGAGCATTGAGCGTAACGAGATTGTAATGGAACGCGACACCATTTTAGACGAAGAAGCCATTGATACTATTGGCGACCTTGACCTGAAGAGCGTGTTCGTTCAGCGGGAAGATGTAGGCGGCGACTATGCCATCATCTACAACACCCTTAATAAAGATACCAGCAACAGCGAACTTGAAGCGGTACAGCACATTTACCGCCAGTTACGCGGTGCGGACGCCCCGGACAATGAAACAGCCCGTGGCATTATTGACAAGCTGTTCTTCAGCGACAAGCGTTACGACCTTGGCGAAGTGGGCCGTTATAAAATAAACCGCAAGCTGGGTGTTACCCAGCGCCTTGAGAACAAGGTGCTTACAAGGGAAGATATTATAGAAATTATTAAATACCTGGTACGCCTTACCAATGCCAAGGCTGAAATTGACGATATTGACCACCTGAGCAACCGCCGTGTACGTACCGTAGGCGAGCAGTTATATGCACAGTTTGGTGTAGGCCTTGCCCGTATGGCACGTACCATCCGCGAAAGGATGAATGTACGCGATAACGAAGTGTTTACGCCGGTTGACCTTATTAACGCGCGTACGCTTTCTTCCGTTATCAACTCATTCTTTGGCACTTCGCAGTTATCACAGTTTCTTGACCAGACCAACCCGCTGAGCGAAATAACGCACAAACGCCGTATTTCAGCCTTAGGCCCCGGTGGCTTGAGCCGCGAACGTGCAGGTTTCGAGGTGCGCGACGTACACTACAGCCACTATGGCCGCCTGTGTACCATTGAAACACCGGAAGGTCCAAACATTGGTTTGATCTCTACGCTGTGCGTACACGCTAAAATAAACGAGATGGGCTTTATTGAAACACCTTACCGTAAGGTTGAAAACGGCAAGGTTGACCTGAAGCACCTGAAGTTTTTGAGCGCGGAAGAAGAAGATACTGCAAAAATTGCCCAGAGCAATAGTGCGCTTGATGGCGACGGCAACTTTGTAGAAGACAGGATTGTAAGCCGCCAGACTGGTGATTTTCCCATACTTACAAGGGATGAAGTAGAATACATGGACGTTGCCCCCAACCAGATTGTGGGCCTTAGTGCATCGCTCATTCCGTTCCTTGAGCATGATGACGCCAACCGTGCGCTGATGGGTAGTAACATGCAACGCCAGGCGGTGCCGCTGATTCTGCCTGAATCACCCATAGTTGGTACAGGTTTAGAAGGCAAAGCAGCCCGCGATGCACGTATACAGATACATGCAGAAGGCGATGGTGTGGTAGAGTTTGTAGATGCCAAAGAAATACATATTCGCTATAAAAGGAATGATACCGACAGGCTGATAAGCTTTGAGGACGACCTGAAGGTGTACAGGCTTACCAATTTTATTAAAACCAACCAGAGCACATCCATCAACCTGCGCCCGGCTGTTAAAAAAGGCCAGGTG
>DASZUX010000418.1:0-3058 GCA_035547455.1 Chitinophagaceae bacterium | reverse complement strand
ATAGCTATCGTAATGCCCTGGCCCTGGTAACCTTTGTTATGTAAAAACTCGCCGTTATGCAAATGTATTTGTGCATAGGTGGATGCGTATTGAAGGGTATCGCCGGTATTACCGTAACTGGTGCCGGGCATTTGGGTTTGGGCTGACTCGTAATAAAATTTATTAGTTACAGGTATATTTATCCTGGTTGTTAAAAAACCGGTTGCCTGCGATTTTTTTACGAAAGGCAGCGTGTTAATAGAGTCAATTATTGATGGATCGGAAGTATATATAAGAATATCATTCAGCCATTTTGATTGTGCCAGTAACCGGCAGTTGCCCTTTGCCAAAACAGCCTGTATATATTGAGGGTTCACCGGCAGGTCACTGCTGTCGGGTGGAATATTATACCGGGTTCTTCTTTCGATGGCTTTGACAGAAAGATATTCAGCCGGTGCAGAAAGTGTGTAAGGCGAATTGTTTTTGTCAGTAAACTGTATAATATATTTATCATACTGCTGTGCGTTTGCAGGCAGAACCATTATAACCAGTACAAGCAGTAATAATATTCTCATCGGCATGTATTTACCTTACATCCATCAAATTTAAGCGAATGCCATAACTGTCGTTCTGGTATTGTGCAGGAGGGGGGGTAGGTTGCCATGTCCAGTGTAAAAACGTTTTATATACCAGCCCGGTACCTTTGCCATACACTTCAAGCGAGTAGTTTCTTTGCTGGTACGTGCCGGGATCAAATTCCCCGGGCGGAGAGGTGTCATCTACCTGCAATACAGTAATGGTGCTGTCAATATCACCTTTTAAAGTAGTATATGGCTGGTTTATATTTTGATAAGTGTAGTTCCAGCCATCCATAAACTGGTATTCGCTGGTGGCAGACCTCGTGTCTATATACGAATTGCCGTTCCAGCTAAAACCATCAGTAACGGGTTCTGTCAGCGAGATATAACGCAGGTTTTTATCATCCACGGTTTCAACCGTGTTCTTGCCGGGTGTTACATAGTAGGTAAGCAATGGTTGCCATGGCCCTTTGCTTAAAGTGTCTGTTATAAACCTGTAAATAGTATAAGAAAGCCTGCCTGCGTTATCAGTAAAGGTGGACGCAATGCTGTCTTTAACAAGGTAAGAAGTTACTACCAGTTGGGTGGCTGATTGATCAATATTAGTGGAGTCAAGGCGATATACGAGTACTTTACCGGTTTGCAGCGCTGTATAGTCAGCAAGTGCCGGCAAAGGCAGTTGTTCTGTTTGTTTTTTGCAACTGCCTGCTACCGCAAGCAGCATCAGCCACGTAGCAAAATGCCAGTTTCCCCGCAATATTTTCATCGCTCTAAATTAAAGCGTTTGTGTTATAGCCGCAAAGTAAAAAGCCCATAAAGCAAAACGCGTTTAAGGGCTTTTTAGTACCTGGAGCTATAAATTATCAGTTGATTATCTTGTATTTATAGGTTGTTTTGCCTATCATTATATTTAATATGTACACTCCTTTGGGCAATGTGCCGGCTGGAATGGATATGGAATTTTGCCCCGGTTGCAGGGTTTGTTCCGGTGTGGCTGTTAGTTTACGCCCGAGCATATCATAAATAGCGCCCCGTAATTTTTGTACAGAAGGTGAGTTTACCTGCACTTGAACCGACCCTTTAAACGGATTTACCACTTTAATGCCCGGCTGGCTGCCTGAGAAGGTTAGCGATATAACATTTGAATATTCTGTTTTGCCATCATTATTTACCTGTTTTAGCCTGTAATAAACGGTTCCCGTTGAGTACACATTGTAATCAGTAAATGTATAAGCGTGCTGTATGCTGCTGTTGGTTGCTTTTACTGCGCCTGCCTGTACAAACTGCATATTGTTACCTGCTCTTTCAATTTCATAGCTTTTCATACCGGTTTCCTGTGCTACAGTCCAGTTCAATACAATATTCTTACCGCTTGCGGATGCGCTTAACGACAAGAGGTGAACAGGCAAATCGCTGCAGCCCTGCCCGGCGCTGGCAAATGGGTGTATATACACGCCAAGCGACTGGTTAATAGCGGCAGCATAATCAAGCCAGTTGCCATCGGATGTTTTTAGCCATCCGCCTGTAGCATTCGAGTCTATGTCAGATGATAGTATGCCTAATGTATCGGCAGGCCAGATGGCGCCGCTTACATCCACACTAACAAAAAACTTTTTTGATGCAGGCAATTGTATGGCGGGGCTAAACTCAACCTCGCTGTAATAAGGCCCGCCTATACCGTTTACATCGTCTATTACCTGGCTTATGGTTAAAGTGGCATTGGTGCCCAGCAGTGTACCGGGGGTACCGGTGGTGCCATCGTATATATTTACGGGAACAGTTGCGGTTTTGTGTCTTGGGCTGGACGCATAAGCAAATGCTATCCAAACTTTAGATACATAGTTATCACTTGTGGACGAAACATCAAAATACTGTGCAATTTCCGGTGTGCTGTAAACATTATTGCCTGTAACAACGCCCCCGTTGTTTGCAAAAGGGTAAAGCGCGGTACCCCAGGAATCATATACATTAAAATTAAGCGTATCGCAGCCGCTGGCGCCGGCGCCAAAATTGTTTACCGTATGCTGGCGTGGCTTTTTAACGCGTAAGCTTTCCGGGCTAATTTTTTGTGCCTGGGTGTACATAACAATGGTTAGCAGCAGGGCTGACAGGTAAAATTTTCTCATCGCAGTTTGCTATTTTGAATATTTAAAACAATTGGTTACCTACTTACAGGCTGTTTTCAAGAATACAAATTGATGCTACAGCTTTATTAAGGGTGACTGAAAAAGGTAAAACTTCGTTTTAAATATACCAGTTTTTAATAAAAAATTTACAAACAGGAGAGAAAAATTATAAAAGCCTGCCGTACTGTATAATTCCGCCGCCTATTACTTCGTCGCCATCATAAAAAACTGCGCTCTGGCCCGGTGCAATACTTTTTACGTTTTCGTAAAACTGCGCTTTAATGGCGTTATCAGCGGCATACAGGTTACAAAGAGCGCCTTTGTCTTTATACCGTATTTTGGCCATGGCTTCCATACCGTCAGTTATACCGGTGT
>DASZUX010000417.1:0-2707 GCA_035547455.1 Chitinophagaceae bacterium | reverse complement strand
TAGAAAAATTTTTAGATAAATACCCGGTTACATTAAAAAAAGAAAACAGTATACAGTTATAAAATGGAAAAGCATAAAGCATTAACAATTGGTTTATTTGGTTTTGGTGTTGTTGGCGAAGGATTGTATAAAGTATTGCAGCAAACACCTTCATTAAAAGCTCGCATAAAAAAAGTGTGTATTAAGCACCCGCATAAAAAAAGAAATGCACCGGATGAATTATTTACTACCGAAAAGAATGACCTGTTATTTGACAGCGAGATTAATGTAATTGTGGAAGTGATTGATGATGCGGATGCTGCTTTTGATATAGTTACGACCGCCTTAAATAATGGCAAGGCTGTGGTTAGCGCCAGCAAAAAAATGATAGCTGAGCACCTGCCTGAAATATTGACCCTGCAGCAGAAAACAGGCCTGCCGTTTTTGTGCGAGGCCGCTGCCTGCGCGTCCATTCCTGTTATACGCAACCTTGAGGAATATTACGATAACGACTTGCTGCATGGTATACGGGCTATCGTAAACGGGTCTACCAATTTTATTCTCACCAAGATATTTGAAGATAAGCTGCCCTATGGTGAGGCGCTGCTGCTAGCACAGCAACTGGGTTTTGCTGAAAGCAACCCCAAGCTTGATGTAGAAGGTTATGATGCCGTAAATAAATGGACATTTTTGCTTACCCATGCGTATGGTATTATTGAATCGCCTGAGAATATATTATTTACCGGCATACAAAACATACAGTTGAGCGATGCCAATGTTGCTAAAGAAAAAGGATATGACATTAAGCTGGTGGCGCAGGCGCAAAAGCTTAAAAATGGAAAGGTTGCGGCATTTGTATTGCCCCAGTTTGTTACAAAAGATGACCACTTAAGTTTTGTGCGTAACGAGTACAATGGTGTAGTGATTGAAAGCGGCTTTGCCGACAAACAGTTTTTTTATGGAAAGGGTGCGGGCAGTTTCCCGACAGCGTCGGCGGTACTGAGTGACATATCTGCCCTGCGGTATGATTATCACTACGAGTATAAAAAGCTGTATCACCACACACCTGGCGCGTTAACCAGCGATTTTTATGTAAAAGTGTATGTAAGCTTTGACCAGTTAAGCACCATACCGAAACACGAATTTGAGTGGATTGAAGAATGGCATGGCGGGCAGGAGAGGAGCTATTTTATAGGTGTGATACATTTTGAAAAACTTGTAAAGCATAACTGGTGGAAACAAAGCGGTATATCTCTTATTGTAACACCACAACCTGTTATTGAAAATATTGAAATACGTAATTTAAAAAAGCGCAGCCTTGAACTGGCCGGCATTGTTTAAGTAATACATAAGTGTGTTTTGTTTATAGTTAAACCGCACCAGTGAGGGGTGCGGTTTTTTTGTTGCTGGTAAACATTTAAAAAGAAACAATCAGCAAGCAATAAAATAATTTATGGATAAATGTTTGCGCTGCATCTTAATAATGGCGCTGGTCTGAAGGGGGCCGCGTCAACAAGTATTAATCGCAGGGCGTTATGGTTCATGATAACCGCGGAGCCATACGCCTTTGCGATTATGAAAGCCTGAAAACTGTATGAAACAATTATTTGCCCTTGCCCTGCTGCGCAGAGCTGTTTTAGCAGGCAGTGCCTTTACATTTATTGCCTGTAGTGATAATGGAGCAATAACACAAATTGCACCTGCAGGCAAAATAAATAAAAAACCATCTGTTATAATATCTCCTTCCCGCATTTTTAACAACAGGCATAAGGTAATTCATGTATTCGTGGCCCTGTGCGATAACCTGCACCAGGGCATTGAGCCTGTACCAAAAGGTATAGGTAACGGGCAAGACCCCGGCACTAATTTGTACTGGGGTTGCGATTACGGGGTTAAAGCATTTTTTAAAAAGTACACCGGGTGGCAGCTTGTATATACAGGAAAAAAAGCGAGTGCCCATATACTGGAACGCTGCATATTCAGGCATTCGTTAACAGGGTCGTATATGGTTGCTGATGCTTATGACGGCGCCTTTATAAAGAACACGATGCAGGATTTTGAAAACGCTGTGGCGGGTGCGGTGACTGATACATTAATAATTAAAAAAGACACATTGGGCATAGCCGGTAATGCCAATATGGTTGCTTACGTTGGCCATGAAGGGTTGATGGATGTGAGTATAGACAGCTTTCCGGTGCAACGTGACGGGCGCCGGAGAGATATAATAATACTGGCATGTGAAAGTAAACAGTACTGGAGCCGCATTTTACAGAAGAATGGCGCCAGCCCTGTTTTATGGACTACGGAATTAATGTGCCCGGAGGCTTATACCCTGGATGCTGCAATCGCCGGTTGGCTGAATAATGAAACAGGTGTTCAAATACAACTTCGCGCAGCGACGGCATACAGCAAATACCAGCACTGCTCCTTAAAAGCTGCACTGCATTTACTGGTAAGCGGGTATTGAAGATTGCCGGCGGCGGCTTTAAAAATTTAAAAGCTCCGCAGACGCGGAGCTTTTCCCCCTTAGAAAAATGGATTGTTCTGCCACAGGGCAGGATTTTTCCATGGCAAAAGTTGTAAAAATGCCCGTTTGATGCAATACCCTTTCCACGGTATTTATGCGGTAAAACCCATACTGTGCGCAGTATCCAGTTCGTAATACGAATCGTTGCTCCAATCAAATACTTTTGTGCGCAGGTAGCCGTCGAGCGCTTCAATACTGTCT
>DASZUX010000416.1:0-3630 GCA_035547455.1 Chitinophagaceae bacterium | reverse complement strand
GGCCATAGCCTTCAAAAACATGGCGTTCGCTGTGGTAGCTGCTGCGTACCAGCGGGCCGCTTTCTACGTAATCAAAACCAAGGTTATAACCAATTTCACGCAACTCCGCAAATTCGTCAGGGTGCACAAAGCGTTGTACAGGTAAATGCTTTTTTGTAGGCTGCAGGTATTGGCCCAGCGTAATTACATCTACATTGGCAGCCGCCAAATCTTCCAGTGTTTGTACTACCTCCTCCTTTTTTTCACCCAAACCAAGCATTATGCCTGTTTTGGTGCGCATGCCGCCTTGTTTTAATACACGCAGCACTTCAATACTGCGGCGGTATTTTGCCTGTATACGAACCTGGCGGGTTAAACGCTCCACGGTTTCAACATTGTGGCTTACTACTTCAGGCGCGGCGTCTATAACGCGCTGAATATTTTCCAACTGTCCTTTAAAATCAGGTACCAGGGTTTCAAGAGTAGTGCCGGGGTTTAACGCCTTAACAGCTTTTATGGTATTATACCATATAATGCTGCCGCCATCTTTCAGTTCATCCCTGTCCACACTGGTTATAACAGCATGCTTTACTTTCATCAGGTAAATTGCTTCGGCTACACGCTGAGGCTCATCCCAATCTACAGCATCAGGCCTGCCCGTTGCAACAGCGCAAAAGCCACAGCTACGGGTGCAAACATTGCCGAGTATCATAAATGTGGCGGTGCCAGCTCCCCAGCACTCGCCCATGTTAGGGCAGTTGCCGCTTTCGCAAATTGTATGCAGTTTATGCGTGTCAACAAGCCCGCGAACATGCTTATAATTTTCGCCTATAGGTAGTTTAACACG
The DNA here is from genome assembly GCA_035547455.1 of Chitinophagaceae bacterium. Taxonomy (GTDB): domain Bacteria; phylum Bacteroidota; class Bacteroidia; order Chitinophagales; family Chitinophagaceae; genus JABDFW01. The sequence continues at coordinate 2,804 of DASZUX010000416.1, read as the reverse complement.
CAGCCAGTCCGGTTTCTTAGGTTTTGCATCTGCTATAATTGTTTCTGTCATTATTCAACTCCCTTTAATATTGCTGTTCAAATAAATTTTATTACATGGTCAACATGTAGCTTTATAACCACACTTTGTTTTAAAATTCAGGCAGCGGGTTTTTAATTCCCAAAAATACACCAATTATATTATCGCCGTTCAGTCTGCCTAACTTGTTGGTAACCAATTGATCCAAATAATTGTTTTTCCCGGTTATCGAAAAAATATTTAAAAAACGCTGAAAAAGACAGGAAAAAGAGGGAAATAGAATGGAATTTGATAGGAAAACAATGAGATTAAAAGTATTAGAATCTTAAAAACCTTGCAATAGGAGCATAATATTTACATGCCAAACTACATTTTATGTCAAATAACTCTTCTAGTATATATATAAAAAGGGGTGGGGTGTCTCACAATAAATGAAATTTTTAATAAAATTTATTACTCCTTTTTATCGTTTTGGATTGAACTGCCCTACTATATTTAATATTTTATTATGAACGCTCCTGAAACTTTAATTGTTATTCCCGTTGTTATTGTAATACTGTATATATACAGGAACAGGAGGCGTTATTCGCAGGTTTCTATGACGCCGGGCGATGCTGAACTAAACGCTGTAGAATCTTTTCTCACTTCGGCCGGCGGTATATCGCTTGGTTTTAGCAAAATAGATTTTTTTGCAAAAAACAGGCTGGATAAGGCACAGGTTGGGTATAGCGTGGATGCAAACGGCAAAAATCTTTTAACAAATAATAGGCCGGGTAGCTGGCAGCCGGCATGGCTTGTGATTGCCAAAGATCACGAAGGAGACCCTCTATTCGTGCAGTTGCTGGATAAAGAACTGCCAGTGTATAACGCATCCCGCAGCGAGGGTTACTGGAAACCGGCTTTGCTTGCTATTTCCCTGGATAATTTTGTTGAAATTACAGGCAGGCTTCATAAAGCATCAGCCGGCCGTAAAACGCCGGGGGCTATTGCAAAAAATCCCTTGCCTGAAAACGAATCCCGCGACCTTTTAGATAATATTCAAAAAACAAACCCTGGTGTTAACATGCAATACTGGAACGCATTTGTTAAACAGGAAGCATCGCCCCTGTAGCTTTTTTAATACAGGTAGCAAATTTTACTCCACTGTAACGCTTTTGGCCAAGTTGCGCGGTTTATCAACATCATAACCTTTTGCTATACCGGTATAGTAGGCAAGTAACTGCAGGGGTATAACACTTAGCATGGGCGCCACAATTTCGTCTGCGGGGGGTATTGCAATTATATCATCGCTCAAGGTGGGCGAAATGCTGTCGCCCTGGGTTATTATTGATATAACAATGCCTTTGCGGGCTTTAATTTCCTGCATGTTGCTTACCACTTTTTCATGGTAGCTGTCTTTGGTGGCAACAAACACCACTGGTAATTCAGGGGTAACAAGGGCTATAGGGCCATGCTTCATTTCTGCTGCCGGGTAGCCCTCTGCGTGTATATAACTTATCTCTTTTAATTTTAAAGCTCCTTCAAGGGCTACGGGAAAATTGTACCCCCTGCCTAAGTATAAAAAGTCGTGGGCGTCTTTGAATTTCATGGCAATATCTTTTATATGCCCGTCTAACTTTAAAACTTCTTCTGCTTTGGCCGGTATATCAGCAAGTTCTTTGCACAGGTGCATAAATCTTGCTTTCTCAAGCGTACCTTTTTTATATCCTATTTTTAAGGCTGCCATAGTTAATACTGCAAGCTGCGCTGTAAATGCCTTGGTGCTTGCCACGCCAATTTCCGGCCCCGCGTGGGTATAGGCGCCCGTATGCGAAGTACGCGAAATAGAGGAGCCTACTACATTTACAACCCCTACTATAACAGCGCCCTGTTCTTTTGCTTTTTCAATGGCTACAAGTGTATCCGCTGTTTCGCCGCTTTGCGATATGGCAATAATTACATCTCCCTTATTAACTACAGGGTTACGATAACGAAATTCAGAGGCATATTCTACCTCCACGGGTATGCGGCAGGTTTCTTCTATTATATATTCCGCTACAAGGCCTGCATGCCAGCTTGTACCACAGGCTATTATTATTATTCGCGGTGCATTCATTATCTTTTCAGCATACTGCTGTATACCGCTCATTACAATGCTGCCATGTTCAGCGTCAAGCCTGCCACGCAGGCAATCATAAATAGTGGCAGGCTGCTCAAAAATTTCTTTAAGCATAAAATGGTCGTAGCCGCCTTTTTCAATGGCTGCCATTTCCATATTTAGTTTTGTTATAAAAGGCGTTTGCCTGTCGTTGCCAAGATTTTTAAGTATAAGCTCATCGGGTTTTACAATAGCTATTTCATAATCATTTACATATACCACTTCCTTGGTATATTCAATAATCGGCGATGCATCGCTGGCTAAAAAATGTTCACCTTTGCCAATACCTATTACCAGGGGGCTGCCTTTGCGTGCTGCAATAATTGTTTCGGGGTCGTCTTTATGCACCAGTAAAATACAGTAGGCGCCTACAATGCGGCGCAGGGCAATGCGCACTGCTTCCTCAACACCGCATTCATTATTGTGCATAATGTCATCAATAAAATTCAGCAGCACTTCTGTATCGGTATCGCTTTTAAAATGGTATTCTTTTTTAACCAGTTCGTTTTTTATTTGCGCATAATTTTCAATAATGCCATTGTGTATCATCGCAATTTTGCCGCTCTGGCTAATATGGGGGTGCGCATTGCGGTCGCTTGGCTCACCATGGGTTGCCCAGCGGGTATGGCCTATACCAATATGGCTGTTA
>DASZUX010000415.1:0-8209 GCA_035547455.1 Chitinophagaceae bacterium | reverse complement strand
AGGTAAAAAACAGCAGGGTTAATAACAGGCTAAATTTTAAACGGCATCCAGGTTACATATATTATAGCCGCTATAATAACCCAAAATAACAGCGCAGACGCCAGCCTGCCGGGATACAAAAAAGCATTGCCCGCAAAGGCGGCGCCCGGTACGCAGGCCAGCAGCAGTGCAAAGGGCCATGCATTTTTCATGAAAAATATGGCCGGCACCATTAAAATAAGCATTATAAAAAGTATGCTCCACATTTTGCGTACCTGTATCTGCATACGTTTATTTTGGGCTTGCCACACTATAATACCGGTTATTATTAATATGCCCGCTGCACCAAAAGCAACAGCAGTTGGAACAATTTTAGCGGGAAATGTTTTTTGGGGAACAAAATTGCCGGCAAAAGCATGATAAACCGCCACATCGCTGCTTAAAAAGAGATACCCGGCAAAAAAATAGGCAGGTGTAATAATACCCATCAATAATACAAACCACTCATTTAGCCTGAATGGCCGGGTAATGCCAAGTGCAAAAAAAAGCACCGGTATAAAAAACAACGCCGGGTAATACAACAATACCATACAGCCTGCAATAAGCCCGATATTATATACCAATGTTTTGGGTTGCTGGCTGTTATATAATTTTACAACTCTAAAAAGGAGCCAGATAATTAAACTGTTAACTACCAGCGCAGCAGTAATACTACCCCAGGCAGGTAACAAAGCAGTGAGCATAATATAACCAAGGGATGCGGTAAAACTGCTTTTTTGATACATACGCACATCATTAAGCATATAGTTAATACGCAATGCCTGCACTAATACAATTAAATAATAAATTATTGACAATACAACTGCAGGTGCGTGGCTTAAGGGGGCCAGTGCGTAGTACAGCAACCCTTCGTTTATATTGGTTATTACCAGGGGGGGCTTATTTAAAAAAGATGCATGCAGCGCCAACGCCAGCAATATTAGGCCGAAAACAGCCGGTGTAGATTTTTCTTTAAAGATTGATACCACTTGCTTTTTGCTAATAATTAATTTTAGCAAAGCAAATATAACGCCCATTTCTGCATTGGTATTGCCAGTTCTTTATTAGTTACCTGCAACCCCGGTGCAGGCATGAAAACAAGTTTTCCGGCCGCCAGTCTTTCTACATCCTTAACTGTAAGTAACTAAAGCAACAACTGTAAAAAACCAATATCTCATATAGTATAGGGTTAAAATATAAATGGGTTACATTAAAGTTCAAAAAATACAGTCCATTACAGGGCATCGCCAATACATGCCTGTTAGTATCCATGCCAATCATGCGTGAAGGTTAGTTAAAAGCTATAACCGAGTACTGTGCTACCCAGCACCTCAACAGGTAAATACCGGTTAATTTTAACCGTGCTATTGAAAGAGAATCCTGGCAAAACAAATATAATTGCGGTATTGGCACGGTACAATTATTTCCCTGCTGCCTACCTGCTTTCCATAACGTGGCATAAAGTCATACCCCCTGTCAAGATTATGCAAAGTTGGGTTACGTGTAACCTTGCCATCGCCGGAAATACTTTGGTCATTCAGTATAAGGGTGCGCTTTTCCAGTTCGTTAAAAAGAAAGTGAACTTCACTCCCGGTGTTAAGCGTTCCGTACCCAATAAAATTATCAGTATTATCATCATACTGGGATTTAGGAATAACATTTGCCCATTCCATGCCGGCAGATGAATCAAACGACATTACGGCAATATTATCTGAATAAAACCTTGTTATCTGGCCGGTGTTATACCCTGCCCTTCCCCAGGGATAAAAGCCATAACCATACCCGTAAGGGCCGCCATACAGGTAACTGTCAGCGGGCGTCCAGTAAGGTGAACCGTACAGGTAATCCCAGCGATTATAGTATCCCCCTCCTCTTGAAGAGCTGTATGCAGATTCAGATACCAACACGAAACCACCATCATGGCGCATTACAATATCCTGCAGAAAAAAGTCATCAAAGGCAGCCTTTGTACTTCCCTCGCTTTTTGCACTTGCCCTAAAATCGTTGCTAAACGTAGCATTTGTACTGTATAATTGTTTTAAATCTTCTAAATCCCACATACTGCAAAACAATCCTTCTATATTGCCGCGCCTTTCTTTCGCATAGTATGATATAACAAGAAACCGGTTGTTTGCATTGTTTATTTTTATCCGTATATCATCAAGGTAAACCTTGGATATATCAATATAGCCGTAATTCAGGCTGTCGTCATAAGCCTTTTTTGTAATAAGGGTAATTTTGCTTATGCTTTCATTTTGGTTGGTACCGGCTGCCCTTGCAAAAATCAGGGTACCCTTATTACTTACACTAAACTCAGTCAAAAAATCATTTCTTTCAGGCATAGCCACGTCTAATACTGATTTTTTCAGCCTGTTAAGAGAGCCATCAAAAAGCACTGTTGTAACCTTATAATTGTCGTTGTGCCGGCTATTTATTTTAAAAATTGCTATACGCTGTTTATCCTCGCTGTTTATTACTGTATATATTTTATTGTTACTGAAATAGCTTATAGAGGTTGTGTCAAGCTCAACGGGGTCTTCCATCATTTTACCATCGCTGTTAAATTTGGCTGCCATAAAATAAATAATATTACGCCGCTGGTACTGGTAAAAAAAATAAAAAAAGTTTTTATAGGCCAGCACATCATTGCTTAAAATCCTGTCGGGCAAAAACTTTAGTTTTACCTTGTCAAGCAGTTTCATATCCTCATCAAATACTGATATGCTGTAGTTACTGCGGTTGGCATTATTCTTAAGAACCAGTATGTGATCATTAATTTTCCCCACTATTTCAAAACTTAAGGTGCGGGAATCGTCCCTGTCGGGTTCTGAGTAAGTAATAGTTTGTGAAAAAACCATATTTGTAACAAAAATCGCCAGTATTACTCCTACCAGTTTTCTGCGTAACATAGCTTGCCTGTTTTTCATTATTTTACTAACAAATGTAAGGTTAATGCCCTTTTGGAGGCATTAATTTAACTACATTATCACAAAATGCCAGCACCCAGGTTAAAAAGCGCTAAGTATTCCTTAACATTTTGTAACCAACCGCGTTTTTCATTATACATTTGTTACTGAAATAGATTTTGAACTAATCAAATTATTTGTGACCAAGCATCTCGATCTTACTAAGGTCTCGGCTGCGGGGCTGTTAGTAGCGTTAGGAATTATTTACGGCGATATCGGCACATCCCCCCTATACGTTTTTGATGAAATAGTAAACAGTCGTGTAGTAACTACAGAATTAATCATTGGCAGCTTATCCTGTATCATCTGGACGCTTACGCTGCAAACTACCATTAAATATGTAATACTTACCCTTAAAGCTGATAACAAAGGCGAGGGCGGCATTTTTAGTTTATACGCACTGGTACGGCGACAGAAAAAATGGCTGGTATTACCGGCGATGATAGGGGGAGCGGCCCTGCTTGCTGATGGTATGATAACTCCGCCCATCTCGGTTACCTCAGCCATTGAAGGGCTGAGGCAAATAAGTGTTTTGAAAGATATTGACCAGTCTACTATTGTGTACATAGTATTAGGCATTTTAGCAATATTGTTTTTTATGCAGCAGTTTGGCACTACATCCATAGGCAAACTGTTTGGCCCTATAATGTTTACATGGTTTTTAATGCTGGCTGTTGTGGGCGCCAGGCACCTGCTTGATGACCCCTCCATTTTTAAGGCCCTTAATCCTTATTATGCCATTGAAATGCTTGTGCATTATCCTAAAGGCTTTTGGTTGCTGGGCTCTGTATTTTTGTGTACTACCGGGGCTGAAGCATTGTATTCAGACCTTGGCCACTGCGGCCGCGGAAACATACGCTATTCCTGGATATTTGTAAAAACTGCCCTGATTATTAACTATGTTGGCCAGGGAGCCTTCCTGCTGTCGCATTATAAAGACAGTACATTTGATACCAACTCATTAAAGGTATTGTTCAGCCTTATGCCAGACAGTTTCAGGCTTGTAGGCATTATCATAGCAACCACCGCTGCAATTATCGCCAGCCAGGCGCTTATCAGCGGTTCATTCACGCTTATAAGCGAAAGTATACGCCTTAACCTTTGGCCCAAAATGAAAATCAATTACCCTACTGAGGCAAAAGGCCAGCTATTCATCGGCGGCATTAACCTGCTGCTGGTGCTGGGGTGCTTTGGCATAACCCTGTATTTTCAAACCAGTAACCACATGGCTGCAGCTTATGGCCTTGCCATTACGCTGTGTATGATAAGCACGTCAATATTATTTGCAAATTTCCTGGTAAGCAGACGCGTAAAACCTGCTTACATATACCTGTATCTTTCAGTATATCTCAGCATTGAGTTGTCATTCCTTATTGCAAACCTTGAAAAATTTGAGCATGGTGGTTTTGTAACATTACTGGTAGGCGGCGCCTTGTTTGCGGTAATGTATGTGTGGTTCAGGAGCCGTAAAATTAAAAACAGGTATGTGGAGTTTGTACGGCTTGAGCACTACCTGCCCATGATCCAGGAACTTAGCAATGATAAAACAGTACCTAAGTACAGTACACATCTTATTTACCTTACCAGCGCCAATAACCCAAAAGAAATAGAGCACAAAATAATATATTCTATTCTCAACAAAAAGCCCAAGCGGGCTGATATTTATTGGTTTGTACACGTTGATACCCTGGATGACCCCTACACTTGCGAGTATGTGGTTACACATATAATTCCCAATGATATTATTCGTATTGAGTTCAGGCTGGGTTTCAGGGTTGAACAAAAAATAAACCTGCTGTTCAGGAAAGTGGTTGAAGACCTGGTAAAGAATAAAGAGGTAAATATTACCAGCCGTTACGAAAGCCTTGAAAGAAATAACGTAGTGGGCGATTTTCAATTTGTGGTGATGGAGAAATACCTGTCAAGCGACAATGAACTTCCATTCACAGAAAAAATAATAATGAAGCTTTATTTCTGGCTGAAAGAAATAAGCCTTAGCGAAGAGCGTGGTTTTGGCCTTGACCCCAGTTTTGTTACAGTAGAAAAATTCCCGCTTATTGTATCGCCGGTGGCTGCCATTAACCTGCAAAGGGTGTTTTTTGAGGAGTAAATTATAAAACCTTAAAGGCAACAAAATAGTAATTACTGGCTGCTGCTATAAGTTCAAGGTTGATATAGTATGATTGTGTAAAATCAGAAAATGCTTTAAACTCATGCGTAGGCACAGCAAACTCATCAAAAAAAATAATATCACCTTTTTTCAGGCACGGAGCAAGCGTTGTTAACGCATATAAAGTTGCTGAATAAAGGTCTGCATCCATCATCAGCACATTTCTTTTTGTATTATCTATTTCTTTTAAAAAACCTGGCAATGTTTGCTGAAACAAGCCCCGGTAAAACAGGCCTCTTGCATCATTAATTTCAGGCACATTATTGTTGGTACTGAATGCGCCTTTTTTATATGGCCCCCAATCCTCCGGCAGGCCGTCAAATGTGTCAAACCCGTAAAACCGGCTGCCTGGGTGTTTGTTTTCATTCAAAAACCATTTGAACGACTGCCCTGAAGCAACGCCAAACTCGATATAGTTTATCGCTTCGGAAAGATTTTCATTGTCTATTACCCATTTATACATGGGGTATCTTTTATCGTAACTCCATTTGGAGGGAAAATCATTATAAGCCAATTTGGAATGTTGTCTTGCCCATTTTGAGAATTTTGTGAGATAATACATATTAGCAAAAAATCCCGAAAATATGCCGAAAACAAGGTCAAGCCTTAACGCCGTATAAGTCTTTTTCAGATAACGTATAAAGAACAATTTCATGCTGCAGTAGTTTATTTAAAAACAAGCAAAAATAAAATTATCTTCCATACGGCTGCAAAACATCATCCGCAGGCAATTCATTGTTTTAGCTGCTAAGCAAAAAAACAGTTTAGCCAATGGCCGCCCGGCTATAGCATACAATCAATTTTAAGTACATACTTTATTAATTTTCAAACTTTCCGTTGTACTTTCATGCCTATGTCATTCATCATACTGTTGCTCGCCATCATACTGCTTGTATTGCTTATTACCTGGGTAAAGCTAAACAGCTTTATTTCATTTATTGTCATTTCCATATTGTGTGGCCTTGCTTACGGAATGAATATTACAAAAGTAACCGACGCGCTGCAAAAAGGCATTGGCGATACTATGGGCCAGTTACTTGTAATTATAGGCCTTGGCGCCATGCTTGGTAAAATAGTGGCAGACAGCGGTGCCGCACAAAAAATAGCCACAGGGCTTATGAGGTCTTTTGGCAACCGTAATCTCGTGTGGGCTTTAGTGCTTACTTCTTTTATTGTTGGCATTCCATTGTTTTATAATGTCGGCTTTTTTTTAATAGTACCCCTTATCATTACCATTAGTTACAAGTACAAAATACCGGCGGTCTATATTGGCCTGCCCGCACTTTCTGCAATGTCTGTAACGCATGGCTACCTTCCGCCGCATCCCTCCCCTACCGCCCTTGTTGCGCAATACCATGCTGACATGGGTATAACCCTTATGTATGGCTTTTTTATCGCAGTGCCCGCAATATTGCTTGCAGGCCCTTTGTTTGCACTAAGCCTGAAAAAATATGATGCAAAACCTTTGGAAATTTTTGCTGCAGAAGATAAGCCGGAAAGTGAGTTGCCCGGCATGACGGTAAGCATGCTAACTGCTTTTTTGCCCGTACTTTTAATTTCGCTTGATACTATTGTAAAACTGAACATAAAAGAAGATAACTTTTTTACACAGTTTGTACATGGAATTGGAGACCCTATTGTGGCTATGTCGCTGGCTGTTTTATTTGGTTATTATACACTCGGGCTGAAAAAAGGCATGACAATGAAACAGCTTGAAAATACAGTAACCATTGCGGTAAAAGATATTGGCCCCATTTTATTTATTATTGGCGGGGCGGGCTGTTTAAAAGAAATATTAACGCAAGCGGGTATAAGCGACCAGCTTGCACATGCCCTGCAGGATATACACGTACACCCGTTACTGGCTGCATGGGGCATCAGCGCTATTATACGTGTGTGCCTTGGCTCAGCTACGGTTGCAGGGCTTACTACCGCAGGCATAATTGCGCCTATCATCGCAGTTTCGCATGTAGATCCTAACCTGATGGTGCTGGCTACGGGTGCCGGCAGTCTTATGTTCTCTCATGTAAATGATGGAGGTTTCTGGATGTTTAAAGAATACTTCAACCTTTCCATAAAAGATACTATTAAAACATGGAGTGTTATGGAGACAATAGTATCCGTTGTGGGGCTTGCAGGAGTTTTTGTTATTAATATTTTTTTAACGCACTAAATACGCAGACGCTTTATGACACCAGAAGAAAATTTTGCGCAGTTAGGTTTAACATTACCGCCTGCACCGGGCGCAAAAGCGGTTTATAAACCACTGTTAATTGACGGTAACCATTGTTATGTATCAGGCCACGGTCCTTATTTGCCCGGCGGCACCAATATAACCGGCAAAGTGGGATTAGATATGCATGCCGAAGATGCAAAAAACGCTGCTCAGCAGGTGGGGCTTGCCATATTAGCAACGCTAAAAGCAGGCCTTGGTTCGCTCAACAGGGTGAAAAGAGTAATAAAGATACTGGGCATGGTAAATGCCGTACCCGATTATGAAAATCATCCTTATGTTATAAACGGCTGCAGTGAATTATTTGCAAAAATTTGGGGGCCTGACAATGGTATTGGCGTGCGCAGCGCTGTAGGTATGGGTTCCCTGCCAGGCAATATTACTGTTGAAATTGAAGCCCTGTTTGAACTGGAAGAATAGCTTAAGAACAAAAGCCTTGTTATGGAATGGTATATCATTAACAATATTGACAGCATCGACACACCCGCGCTGGTGTTATATAAAGACAGGATTAAATACAACATTCAAGCGGCGATTAGAATGACAGGTGATGTAAATAAGCTTCGCCCGCATGTAAAAACCAATAAGATTGCCGAGGTGTGCCGTATGATGATGGATGCAGGTATTACAAAATTCAAATGTGCTACGATAGCAGAGGCTGAAATGCTGGGCATGATCGGCGCTATGGACGTATTACTGGCATACCAGCCGGGTGGCCCTAAGATTAACAGGCTGTACCTGCTAACGCAAAAATACCCGGCAACAAAATTTACCTGCCTGGTTGATAATATTGATTCTGCGAAAAATATTGCCAGTTTTTTT
>DASZUX010000414.1:0-7487 GCA_035547455.1 Chitinophagaceae bacterium | reverse complement strand
TCCTGTAAATACATTACAAACAGATGAGAAGGGTAAATTTGTATATGTGGCCGGCGGAGATAAAGCAAAGCTTGTAGCAAAAAAGAAAGCTGTTACTGCAGGCCAGTCTTATGGAAGTTATATACAGGTATTAAGCGGCCTGCAACCAGGCGATAAGATAATAACTGAGGGCTTCCAGGGGTTATACGACGGGCAGCCTGTTTCGGTTGCAAAATAACAACCAGATTAATAGTTGTACCTGCATATATAAAGTACGTATGTCCGTTAACGCACCTTTATTACATAGCATGGTATGTTATATTTCAACTTTAGTATATGAGTTCATTTGAAAATATTACCGGCCAGTTTAAACAGTTTAAACCCACCAGTTGGGCTGTAAAAAATAAAACATCCATATACCTGCTGATGGTTTGTTTAACCGTGATGGGAGTATGGCAGTTTATATCACTTCCCAAAGAGCAGTTTCCTGATGTGGTGATTCCATATATATACGTGCAAACGCCCTACATAGGCAACTCCCCCAAAGACATAGAAAACCTTGTTACCAAACCGATAGAAAAGCAGATAAAAGGCATAACAGGCGCAAAAATTAACAAGGTAACCAGCACATCGCAACAGGACTATTCTGCTATTATTGTAGAGTTTGACACTAAAGTGGATAAAGATGTTGCCCTGCAAAAAGTAAAGGATGCCGTTGATAAAGCAAAACAGGATTTGCCAAACGACCTTACTACCGACCCAACCGTGCTGCAGGTAAACCTTAGTGATATACCTATTATGTATGTAAACATAAGCGGTGATTATGATGTGGTACGCCTGAAAAAATTTGCTGACGATATGAAGGATAAACTGGAAGACCTGAGCCAGTTAAACCGTGTTGACATTGTGGGCGCCCCGGAAAGAGAGTTTCAGATTAATGTTGACAATTACCGCATGCAGAGTGCTAACCTTACTTTTACTGATATTGAAAATGCGGTAAAGGGCGAGAATGCTGATATATCCGGCGGCCTGCTGCAGTCCGGTGATATGAAACGTACTGTGCAGCTAAAAGGACAGTTTAAAACAGCAGATGATATTGCCCGCGTGGTATTGCGCAACCCTTCCGGCGGTATTGTGTATCTTAAAGATATAGCTACCATTAAGGACACTATTAAAGAAACCGAAAGCTACGCCAGGCTGGATGGCAAGCCTGTTATAACGCTCAATATTATTAAGCGTTCGGGCGAGAACCTGATAGAAACATCAGATACTGTGCGCGGCATGGTTAACGAGATGATGCGCACTACGTTTCCACCCAATTTAAAAGTGCAGGTTACCGGGGATATGAGCACAAGAACACGGGCAAGTTTTGACGACCTTGTTAACTCCATCGTAATCGGCTTTGTACTGGTATTGCTGATATTGATGTTTTTTATGGGCGTGGTAAACGCATTTTTTGTAGCGCTAAGTGTACCGCTCAGTATGTTTATCGCGTTTATCTTTCTTCCGTTGGGAGATTTGATTGTGGGCACACACATAACGCTCAACTTTATTGTGCTGTTTGCTTTATTGTTTGGCCTGGGTATAATTGTGGACGATGCCATTGTGGTAATTGAAAATACACACCGTATATTCCATCAAAACAAAGGCAAAGTATCATCCGCTAAGGCGGCAATGATGGCTGCAGGCGAAATATTTGTACCGGTATTTGTAGGTACATTCACTACACTGGCGCCATTCTTCCCGCTCTTGTTCTGGCCGGGCCTTATAGGCAAGTTCATGGTGTACCTTCCGGCGATGCTCATATTCACATTAACTGCATCGCTTATTGTTGCGTTTATTATGAACCCCGTATTTGCAGTGGACTTTATGACACATGCAGAGCATGAGAAGGAGCCAAAAAGCGCCATTTTCAGGAAGCGCGGTTTTTGGATAGCCATTGCTTTTGGTATTGTATTAGATCTTATTCACCAACCTTTTCTTGGCAATATTATTCTCTTAATATGCATACTTGCCATCTTTAACAAGTATGTGCTGGATGATGTGATACATAAGTTCCAGAACAGGGCACTGCCGTGGATAATGAGCCATTACGAAAATTTGCTGCGGTGGGCTGTATATGGCAGAAGGCCCGTATGGTTGCTGGTGGGTACCATTGTATTGCTGTTTGTTTCCTTGTTTGCCTTCGTAAGCTCAATTGGCGCAGGCAGAACACAGGTAGTGTTTTTCCCGAAGGGTGACCCCAACCAGGTATTTGTATATATAAAGTTGCCGGTAGGAACTGATGTTGACTATACCGATTCTGTAACGCATGTATTGGAAGGCAGGGTGTATAAAGTGCTGGGTATTGATTTAAAGGATACCACCAAAAAGAATGACATTGTTGAAAGTGTGATTTCCAACGTGGCTATTGGTGCGGGAGATCCTCAGAACCAGGATCAAAGTACACACCCGGAGCTTGGCAGGATACAGGTATCTTTTGTAGAGTATGCAAAACGGCATGGTATAGCAACGGCTCCTTATCTTGACAGTATTCGCGCTGTTACAAAAGGCATACCCGGTGCGCAAATTGCGGTTGACCAGGAAGCCAGCGGCCCGCAAACAGACCCACCGGTTAATATTGAGGTTGCAACCAATACCGATGACTTTGACGGGTTGGTTAAAACTGCCGTGGCACTTAAAAATTACCTTGACAGTGTGCATGTTCCGGGTGTTGAAGATTTGAAAATGGATATAGACCTTACTAACCCTGAAGTCTCCCTGACTGTTGACAGGGAGCGGGCTAATATAGAAGGGGTTTCATCTGCCCAGATAGGCATGGAAATACGTACTGCGCTTTTTGGCAAGGAAATAAGCAAGATTAAAGAGGGTAAGGATGAGTATAAAATACAATTGCGCAACGATGCCATGCAACGTAAAAGTCTTGACGAGTTACTAAACATGAAAGTGACGTTTCGTGATATGGCAAGCGGTGGGCAGGTTAAAAATGTGCCTATTATTAACCTTGTTAAAGTTGACTTTACAAATACATTAGGCAGTATTAAGCATAAAAACCAGAAAAGAACCATCACACTAAAATCAAACCTGTTGAGCGGTTATGCATCGCCCGCGGTTAACCAGGTTATTGCCAAAAACATACAGAATTTTAAAGATAAAGCCGACGATGTAACCATTGCACAAACAGGCGAAGACGCACAGCAGGCCGAAACACTGGCATTTTTGTCGAAGGCGTTGCTTATAGCATTGGCATTAATACTGGGTGCACTGGTAATCCAGTTTAACTCGGTTAGCAAAGCAACAATAATATTAACTGAAATAGTGTTTAGCGTTATTGGTGTATTTCTCGGCTTTACCATTACAGGTATGACAGTGAGTGGTGTTATGACGGGACTTGGTATAGTGGGCCTTGCAGGAATAGTAGTAAAGAACGGCATACTTGTAATTGAATTTGCTGATGAATTACGCTCCCGCGGGTTAAAAACAAGAGAAGCGGTAATACAGGCCGGTAAAACACGTATAATACCTGTATTGCTTACGGCGCTTGCAGCAATACTCGGCCTAATACCTCTTGCGATTGGGTTTAATATCAACTTTGTTACTTTGTTTTCTGAGCTTAATCCGCACATATTTTTCGGTGGCGATAATGCAGTGTTCTGGAAACCGCTTTCATGGACAATCATCTTCGGCCTTGCATTTGCCTTCTTTATGACGCTGATAATTGTACCAAGCATGTACCTTATTGCAGAACGTTTGAGAAGACCAATGCGCAGGCATTTTGGAGGTAAATGGGTGTCGTTTATGGGCATACCGCCACTAACGTTTATCTTCCTGCTTATAATGTTGCCATATACATTAATATGGCGTGGTTTTGAAAAGGCACGCAGAAAAAGAAAACTTGCCGGCAACCCCAATGTAAACGAATCGTTTATAGGAAGCTGGTTTTAAATACTTACAGTTGGTTTTGGTTAAGCTCCCGTGGTGACGGGAGTGACAAGCCGTTCCGGCTCTCCGGGACGGCTTACTTTTTTTAACTGTTAAAAAGCAATGCCATCTTCACCCATCATTCAAATCCCCAGCTTCTTCCGGCAGGCGGCACAAAGCCCTGTTTCATTATCCTGGTTTAACCTGCCTTCTGCATCAGCCATCACGCAATGCCTGTTTGCGCAGTGAGGCAAGCCGAAGTTGTGACATAGTTCGTGAACTACCGTTTTCAATAAACGTTGCTGCAATAAATATTGTGATGGGTTATCCTTATTAAGGCGCCATAGTGAAACAATACATTCATTACCCGGCTCAAAACCAAGTCCCATGATACCATAATCATTAATAGTGCCCTTTTTGGTAGATATATCTTTGCTGGTAATGCCGGCCACAAAAGCGATTCCGCCAATATGTTTTGTTTTAAGAAATGTAAGCAGCGAGTCGGCCTTATACCTGTTACGGGGCTTGTAATAGGCAAAGTCCGGCAGTTCAAGCGGTTTTGCAATAGTGATAGTCACAGGCAGATATGCCTGAACTGAATCCCGCAACATGCTAATAAGCGTTTGTGGTATCTTACCCAATGGCTGAAGTAACACCGCTTTACGGTCTTCCGGGCGCGGCGGCCTTATGCTGCGTTTATTACCTGGTTTACATGCAACAAGCAAGCACAATACTATAAATATTGCTTTACGCATACAATTATTTAAATAAATATGCTATTACCATCAATGCCCTTTCAAATTGCAGGGTTGATAAACACCGTTATCGTTTGCATTACATTGGATTAAGACTATCGGGCAGCCTAAAGTACGCCATGCCTCCACATAAAACTTAGATGCTGAATTATTGAACATTTTAATACCCCAGCAGCTTTTCGACAAATTGGCTGAGCCTTGCGCTGGCCATAAAATTTTTTTCAAGTTCTGTATTAAACGGTATGGGGGTATCCAGCGACGCGCAGCGCATTACAGGTGCATCAAGCAGTTGAAAACAATGTTCCATAATCCAGGCTGCGATTTCCCCGCCAATGCCACCAGTAAGCGTATCCTCATGCAAAATCAGTACACGGCCGGTCTGCTTAACGGCACTTATTATAGCCTCATAATCAAGCGGCAGCAAAGTGCGGAGGTCGAGGATATGCAAGCTTGTTCTGGGATGCTTTGCGGCATAATCCAGGGCCCAATGTACACCACTGCCGTAGGTAATAATGGTTATGTCATCCCCTTCTAACACAACTTTCGCCTTGCCTATTTCAGTTTCATAATATTCTGAAGGCACAATGCCGTTAACACTGCGGTATAAAGCTTTATGCTCAAAATACATTACAGGGTTAGGGTCGTTAATGGCTGCAATTAGTAACCCCTTTGCATCTGCCGGGTTGGACGGGTACACCACCTTCAGGCCGGGAGTATGCACAAACCAGGCCTCGTTGCTTTGGGAGTGAAAAGGGCCTGCGCCCACGCCACCGCCGGACGGCATGCGGATAACCACGTCGGCATTCTGCCCCCAGCGGTAATGAATTTTAGCAAGGTTGTTTACAATTTGGTTAAAGCCTACAGTAACAAAATCGGAAAACTGCATTTCCATCATGCTTTTGTATCCTTCAAGGCTAAGGCCCAGTGCACTGCCAACAACAGCGCTTTCGCATAATGGCGTATTGCGCACACGTGCTTTGCCAAACTGTTGCACAAAGCCTTCGGTAATTTTAAAAGCGCCGCCATATTCTGCAATGTCCTGCCCCATTAAAACAAGGTTATCATGCTGCTGCATGCTTTGGTACAACCCCTCTTTAATTGCATCTATCATCCTTATCTCAGGCTGCGGGTTGCGGGCTGCGGGCGGTACACTGTTCCTTTTATTTGCACCAGGCAACTGTGGTGCGTAAACATCCATTATCTCCTGCGCCGTGTCAGGCTTCAGTTCCGGGGCATTGTAAGCTAATTGCAGTTCCTCTTCAATGTGCTGCTTTATTTCCTCCCTTATTTTTGCAATCAGCTCTTCATTCAATACCTCCTGTGTTACCAGGTATTCTTCATAGTTTTTAATGGGGTCTTTCTCAGCCCATTCTGTAAAAAGTTCTTTGGGCACATATTTGGTACCGCTTGCTTCCTCATGGCCGCGCATGCGGAAAGTCATACATTCTACCAGGTAAGGCTTTTGCTCATTTATGCAAAATTCGCGTACACCTTTTATAGTGTCAATAACGGTTAGTATGTTGTTACCGTCAATACGCACCCCTTCAATACCATAGCCCTTTGCTTTATCAACCAGGCTTTCGCAACGGTACTGCTCGTTAACAGGTGTGCTTAACCCATAACCGTTATTCTCAATAATAAAAATCACAGGCAAATCCCATACTGCAGCAACGTTGAGGGCTTCATGAAAATCGCCTTCGCTTGTGCCGCCGTCGCCTGTAAATGCCAGCGACACTTTTTGTTCTTTTTTTAGTTTGTATGCAAGGGCAACACCATCTGCAATAGCAAGCTGCGGGCCAAGATGGCTTATCATCCCGCATATATGATGCTGCCTGTTACCAAAATGAAAGCTCCTTTCCCGGCCTTTGCTGTAGCCATCCTTATTTCCCTGCCATTGCATAAATAGTTTATGCAGTGGCATATTACGTGCTGTAAAAACGCCAAGGTTGCGGTGCAGGGGCATTATCCATTCATCCTGTTCAAGCGCATAAGCGGCGCCAACAGCTATAGCCTCCTGCCCTATGCCACTAAACCATTTGCTTATTTTTCCCTGCCGTAAAAGCACCAGCATTTTTTCCTCAATAAGACGCGGCAACAAAAGCTTTTTATATATGGCTAATAATTCGTGGTTACTTGTATATTTCCTGTTGAATACCATCCCCTCAAACTAATTTATATTGCTAAGATAACTTATAAAAACTACAGCTAAGTGTAAATATGGACGGGCTGTAACCCACTGTGTACAGGGCACACAAAAGAGTGCAGAAAAAAAAGTTTAAAAATAGTTTCCCGAAAATTTGTTTGTGATGCAAAAAGAATTTTACTTTTGCAACGTCAAAAAATAAAAACAATTATATGCTACGCGCACTATTACACATATCAAATAAAGGCTGGTTTAGTCCCATTGTGGATTATACCAACTGCGGGGCATATACTGCTGAAAATAATTAACATAAACTTACTTATACAAAGCAAAAAGCCCCGCAAAAAGCGGGGCTTTTTGCTTGCATTTATTTTTTAAAAATGATGACTGGCAAAGAACAAATAAACCATACAGGCGGCAGCCAGCAGTGCATAGCGAAGCAGAATATTCGCTTTGGCGGTAATATGCCCGTACTGGATAAAAATATATCGCCGTGGAGTGCTAAAACGTAATGCTGAATATAGTTTCAGTAAAGTAAAAGCCCCGCGGTAAAACAAAAATCACGGGGCTTTTTTTATGGCTGTACATGAAGTTCTTTTTGGCTGGGGTGAGTGGCTGCATATAGCAGGTGATACAATGCTTGTTATAGCAGCGGCACTGGAGAAAAAATATGGCATTGGCCCTAAAGC
>DASZUX010000413.1:0-2890 GCA_035547455.1 Chitinophagaceae bacterium | reverse complement strand
GCCGGCTACCGGTATGCGGCTGGCAAATTCAGCATAGCAAAGGGCGGTAAACCCGCAGGCAACCGCGCAAATAATAAACAGGAACACCACCCCGGGGCCACCTTTAAAGCAAGCCTCGCCAAGGCTGCTAAAACTGCCGGCGCCAATAATGGCAGCAATGCCAAAAAAGGTTAGGTCGCGCAGGGTTAATACCCTTTTTAGGCCGCCGCCGGCATGTGGGTCGGCAGCCATAGTTTCGGCATCGCCTAATATTTTGCTGATTGATTTTTTACGGAATAGTGAGCTGCTCATGCGCTGCTGGGTTTGTATAAAGGGGGGTAAAATAGTGAAAGGCCGCTAAGCAGAAAAATATTTTTTACAGGATGGAGCTATGCCTGCCGCCGCCGGGGAACGGTCTACATTTACGAAGAAATATTGTTACAACGACTATTGAAGCTTTTCGCAAACTGGCGCTAAGCCTGCCGCAGGCTGAAGAAAAAGCGCATTTTGATTTACCCTCGTTCAGGGTAGGTAATAAAATTTTTGCTACTATTCATGCAAAGCCCGGCAGGGTAATGATTAAGCTTTCACCTGTTGACCAGTCGGTTTTCTGCAGGGCTGACACAATCGCCATATACCCTGTGCCCGGTTATTGGGGTAAAGGCGGCGCCCAAAAAGCTGGTGGAAGAATACAATGACCGGCTAAAACGCAAATAAGGTAACGTTATGGCCGCCTACCGGTTTACACCGGGCACATCGTGCAATGTATAATAAACCGGCAAGCCTCTTTCTTTTGCAATACGCACATCTTCGTCAGCCCCCTTTGATGCACCTTCAAGCCGCAGCACTGCATCGCATTTTTGCAATAATCTTGCAGCAGTGGGGTATAATATTTCTTCCCACGCCTCATCGCCGGGGTATTTGCCGCCAGCCAGCTTTAAAAGCGGCAGGGCTACCCATTCGCCAATCATAGGTATATGTCCTGCGCGGAATAACGGCAGCGCAACAGATTCAAGGTAATCAAGGTTTTTTTGCATTAAAACCGGGTCGTCGGCTGTGCCGCTGCGGTAAGGGCCGGCAATAAGTATAAGCATGTGTTTGTTTTTATGCAAAGGAAGAATACCGCGGCGCAACAACAATTAAGATAGATTAAGAAATTACCTTTTGCTCAATTTTTTGCGTATTGTGCTTAAAAACTCCGGGGTAATACCAAGGTAAGCTGCAATTTGTTTTTGCGGAAGCCGCTGTACAAAAAGCGGGTATTTGTTTACAAAGTTAACATACCTTTCTTCTGCGCTTAGTGAAAGGTTTTGTATGGTGCGTAACTGCTCCCGCACGTAGGAGTTTTGCATAATTATCCTGAAGAATTTTTCAAAAACGGGTAGCTGCTGTAATATTTTGTCAAGGCTGGTTTTTTCAATTGCAAGCAGGGTACTATTTTCAATGGCACTTATGCTCATTACGGCAGGGTTGCCGGTAGTAAAAGCATAAATATCAGTTACCCACCAGTCATTAAGGGCAAACATAATAATGTTCTCTGTTCCGTCTTTGCTTACATGGTAGGCTTTTAATGCCCCTGCATGTACATAGTAAAATATTTTTGCCTGCTGCCCCTCCTGCAGCAGTATGTCTTTACGTTTAACCGTTCGTAAGCAAAAAAAGCTGGTTACGTAGTCAGCTTCTTCCCGGGTAAGCGTAATGTGCCTGGCAATATTTTTTAGCAGCAGGCTGCAATCCATTGGCGATGGTAGTTTAGTTTTTTTCCGGTTTTCATTTCAGTATTAGTCTCAATCTTCTTTAATACCATATTCCCCCGTGTATAAGCTTCAGCAATGCGGTTGCCTTTTGTTTTTTAGTATTTACAATGGCAAAATATCCCCGGTTGCCTGGCTTGTAATTTATAAAGCTAAAGGCAAACTGGTTTAATTGAACCAGGTCTCGCCGGGTTTGTTTCATCGCACAAATTATATTCTTTTTCAATCAGTTCACCAGTAAGCATATACTTTCTTTTCGGTCGTACCACCATTGTTTTTACCGTACGCTGTAATACAGCATTCCCTGCCCACCCGCTGCCCGGGTACCTGTATTTTGACCTGTTTGGTATTTTAAAAATGGTGCAGTAAACCAGTTATATAAAACAGTTGTACTTTTAAGCTGTTGGCGTTAACGGTTAAACTGCCCGCGCAACTGCATTATGTATTTGCACTGGCAGGGTAAAGAAAAGTTATATGATTGGAAGGGGTGCTGATAAAAGTGTTATAAAAATATAACCATGTATTGTTTGCCCCTTGTGCCGGACGGGTAAGAAGGTTATTTGAATTATGTGCCTTTTACGCAGCTATGTAAACAAAAATATGTATATAATTGCATTGTTGTATTTGTTTTGAACCTGAGAGAACAACTATATAAAATTTTTGGAGGAGATGCAAAGGACATACAGGTACAGGTTAGGAAAAGCAACGCAAAACGTGCCCTATACATAGCGATTGGCGCTGTTTGTATTAATGTTTTTTTCCTGCTGCATTTTTATTTTAATGTAAATGCCGGCACCCCTGTTGAAATAAAATGGCGAAAGTCAATCATACTTTTGCATACTGTATTTATTTGCTATCACCTTGCCTTGCTTGCCCTTGCCTTGTATATAAAGCGCACCCGGCAATATGATGGGCTGCCTGCCCAAATACTGGTATCGGCTTTTTTCTTAGGGTTGCCCATTTGGGGCGCCGCCGCTGTTATAATTGACCAATTGGTGACTACATCAATAATGTCATTCTTTTTAACCTGTGCGGTATGTGCCATGGGTATGCTTATGAGGCCTGTTCTTTCAATTTTGTATTACGTGTTTGCGTATGCAGTATTTTATTTTGGCATAGCATTAACTCAATCCAATACTGTTATACTCCTTACCAGC
>DASZUX010000412.1:0-4929 GCA_035547455.1 Chitinophagaceae bacterium | reverse complement strand
ACTACTGAGTTTAATATTGAAGGAAACTGCAGGGAGCAAAAATTTGTTGATCTTGTACTTGAGGTAAAGCCACACCAGGTAACGCTTGTACCAGATACGCTTAATCAAATTACCAGCAATCACGGATGGGATACCATTACCAATAAAAATTATCTTATTGACATAGTAAAAGTGTTTAAAAATGCCGGGATACGGGTGAGCATTTTTGTTGACCCAGTAATTGAAATGGTAGAAGGCGCTGCTGAAACCGGTACTGATCGCATAGAATTGTACACAGAACAATATGCCACCGAATACCTGAAAGACCAGGTGAAGGCCATTACACCATACCTACATGTGGCGCAACGGGCTGAACAATTAGGCCTGGGCCTTAATGCAGGACATGACCTTGATTTACATAATCTTAAATTTTTTAAGCAAAATATACCATGGCTTGATGAGGTTTCCATAGGTCATGCGCTTATTTGCGATGCGCTTTACCTTGGCTACCAAAACGCAGTGCAGATGTATAAAAGGCAGTTGATATAATTGCTGCTGTGGCTGGCTTAATTGCTTTTTACAAATTTTGTAACCTGTTTACGCTTGCCTACCTGGATATTTATGTAATAAACTCCGCTGCTGTACATGCTTATATCGCAATTAAAAGTTTTTGCACCGGTTGTTTTTGTAGTTACTACTTTACCTTCGCTGTTAAGTAATGTTAACGATGTACCTGGTAAGCCGGGCAAACCATCAATTGTTATATAACGTGCTGCCGGGTTTGGGTATACTGTTATGTGTAATGGCTTTTCAAAATCCAGGGCTATTGCTTCGGAGTAGGATATACTTGAATCTGCCGAAATTTTACGAAGCCTGTAATAATTAATCCCCTCAACCGGTGTGTCATCTAAAAAAGCGTAGTCGTTAATCTCTGCACCGTTCCTATTGCCGGGCAGAGAACCTGCTTTTGTAAATGTCTTTCCGTCATTGCTTCGCTCCACAGTGTAACTTACTATTGCAGAATCATTTATAGCCTGCCATTGCAGGTTTGCTTCACCGGAAACATTGGCGCCGCTTAGTGCTAGCCCGGAAGCAGCGAATTTTGGCACAACAAATAATGGGGTTTCTGAAATAGCGATTGTTATACGCCCATTGATAGATTTCATCTTTTTTGTTGTCATCTTGTCACTTCCTTTTTGCAGGCGATACACTATAACACTATCTGCACCTTCGGCATCCAGGCTATAATTTTCTGTTTTACCTGTCTGTGTAGGTTCCCACACCGCGTACATTATTTTGCCTGATGCATTTGAGTATTTATCCACCACGGGCATGGCTTTCATGCTTTTCAAAAAGCTATAATTGCCAAATGTTTTGCCAAGCTGGTATATATAATCCGCTGCCGGCCGTCTTGTCCTGTCCCAGTTTACAAGTCCGCTTGTAGCATAAGGGCCACCGCTCCACGGGTTGTCATCCACAAGTTCGTAATAAAATGCCCTTTGAATACCGGATTTTGCATAAGTAAGGGCGGTGCGTATTATCCAGTCGCCCTGTGTTTCAAGTGCTGTTTTCGCGCCAACAGGTATTGCTTTTTGCGGGCTTGCCTGGCTGGTATCATAACCCGTTTCTGTTATCCAAACCGGCATGTTTGCTGCATATTCATGCATCACCTGTACAAATGCGTCGGCCACGGAATCAGCAACAGACAATTCAGGCGCTACGCCCGTAGTGGGCCATACGGCAGATGAATAGCGGGCGTCATTAGCATAAATATGATAGTTTACTATATCCCAGCAAAGGTTTACAGACCCATCCGCTTTATATCCCCTAAACTCCTTGCACCAGTCAATCATCCCTCTTACATAATCCGTATTGGCTGAAGCAAGGCCGCCCATTACCACCATCATTTTTGGGTCAGCATTCTTAACTCCAACATTTGGGCCCAAAGTTTTTTTGTGTCCGTCATAAAAAGCCGAAAGATTGGCGGCATATTCACGTCCGGTCTGGTAGGCTCTTCTACCCTTCCACCATTTATCGCGCTCATTATCACATTCAATATACTTAACAGTATTCAGGCCAATCTTTACAGTATTAATATCATCGCCATTCCAGCGCTGGCTGCTGTCTACAGTTACCAGTGAAGGTTTCACTTTTTTATTACTCCCATAGCGTGCAGCGTATTGAAAAGCAACTTTGCCCTGTTGAATGTAAGAAGCGGGGTTAGAAAAATCTTTTCCATATTCCACAGGCACGTTTTCTGCATCCCGCTGGTCAGGCGGATAAGAATCAAGCAACCAGTCAGGCAGCGTTTTCAAATCAGCCAGCACGGTTATTCCTTCAGCCTTGCAACGCGCGTATATTGTATCATAATTCCAGCCACCACTGTGCACAGGGCTGTAAGTATATTCACCTTCTTCAGATTCAAGTTTTTGCCAATCCATATAATGCCTTACAGCAGAAAAACTCTTTATGGCAGTCATCCTTGTTTCGTCAATTACCATCGGGTCGGCGGGATTTTCAAAATCCCATTCAAAAGCGTTTATACCAAGAAAGTTTTTAAGTGGGGGGAAATTTTTTGTTGCGGGTGCTGCGGTAGCTACAGGTTTGTATGAGCCATAAAATTCCACCTCTGTAGGATATTCATACCAGGCGTTCAGCACAAGATATTTAACATGCGTTACAGGAGTATCAAGTGCAAATATGTCAGGCCTTTCCGGGTACGGTCCATCCCACCCGTTATATCTTTCACCGGTAAATTTCGCAAGCGGTTTTCTTTCCCAACTGGAGCCGGTAACCGCGTAAAAGGTAACCGGGTAATCCACCATTGTGCCTTCCCAGTCAAACATCTTTATACTGTCTATTTCTATATCCATTCCTTCCGGAACAGGGTAATACGAATCGTAATTGCTTAATATCTTACCCCAACCGGTACCAGGCCTGGTATATAAATCGCCATCAAATAACTGCTGTAACCCATTGCTTACATTATTAAGCTGGTACCAGCGGGAAGCATCAATTGGTATTTTGCCATGAATAACAGAATCTGTCTGTGCGAAAGCTGTCAGCCAGGCAAAGCTAAAAATAAGGCACGTAGTTTTTTTCATAAGATGACCAGGTAAACAGCAAAAATATAGGCTTTTGTTTGTGAATTATTTTCATGAAAAACATGTAATGATATATTAAGCAATACTTAATAACTTTTAAATGTCACCATATAACAACATTTAAAAGCGATTTTTTTTAGTTATTCCGCAGCCACTTAGACTAAAAAGCAGCTTACCTTTAGTATTATATAATAATTGCCGAATGAACCAACCACTTACACGCCGCAATTTTATTAAAGAAACATCAGCCGCATTGGCTTTAACCACAGCACAAGCAAGCGGCATGACATTACAAAAGCCAACACCGGTAAGAAGGGTTGCATTAATAGGCACAGGATGGTATGGCAAAAGTGACTTATTCAGGCTGATACAGGTAGCGCCGGTAGAGGTAATAGCCCTTTGCGATATTGACCAGCACCAGCTTGCAAACGCTGCGGATTTAGTAGCACAGAGGCAATTAAATAAAAAGAGACCGGCTTTGTACGGGGATTACCGTAAGCTGCTTGATGAACAGAAACCAGACATTATATTAATAGGCACACCCGATCACTGGCATGCCCTGCAAACTATTGCTGCACTGCAGGCAGGCGCACATGTTTTTGTACAAAAACCTATAAGCGCTGATGTACTGGAGGGCGAAGCAATGGTAGCGGCAGCGCGCAAGTATAATAAGGTTGTACAGGCAGGCACACAGCGCAAAAGCACACCGCATATAATAGATGCCAAAATAAATATAGTAGATGCGGGCCTGCTGGGCAACATCCGCCATGTTGAGATGTGCTGCTATTACCACATGCGGGCCAATGGCAACCCGCCTGTACAACCGGTGCCCGATTATTTTAATTATGATATGTGGACAGGGCCTGCACCGCTAAGGCCTTATGATGGCTTGCCGCATGTGCGCTGGTGGCGAACATTTATGGAATACGGCAATGGCATTATGGGCGACATGTGTATACACATGTTTGATACCGTGCGCTGGATGCTTAAACTTGGCTGGCCAAAACGTATAAGCAGTGAGGGAGGTATTTATGTTGACAAAGGTGGCAAAAGTAATATACCAGACACTCAACATGCGGTATTTGAATATGATGAACTTAATTGCGTGTGGCAGCACCGTAGCTGGGGTACGCCGGCAGACCCCGAATACCCCTGGGCGTTTGTTTTATATGGCGATAAGGGCACACTTAGATGCAGTACTATGCAATATGATTTTGTGCCTGAAGGTGATGGCAAAAAAATTCATAAGGATGTAGTGTATGAAAAAGAAAAATACCCGGAAGACCTTAAAGAGAAAGATATTGAGTTGAATGCAGCGCCCGCTATGCGCCTGCACATGCTTAATTTTTTAAACGCTATTGACAAAGGCATCAAACCTGTTGCCGATATTGGCGAAGCTCATATATCAACTGCGAGTTGTATAATAGCAAATCTTGCCATGAAGCTTAAGCGCCCGCTTACTTATGATCCTGTTACACGCACAATACCAGGTGATGATGAAGCAACAGCTTTGCTGCAAAGGCAATACCGCGGGCCGTGGATACACCCTTTACCGGCTAACATTTAGCATACTTGCCTGATGTTTTTACAGTGTTTGTTTGTTATGAAATGATTGTGCCTACATTTACTCAAATTTTTTACATTGACACAGGCTGCAGGGCAAAATTACAGGATGCAAAAATGGATAACCGGGCTATCGGTTGTATTATTTGCAGCAAAGCTTATTGCATATTATCTCACTCATTCTCTGGCTGTACTTTCTGATGCTTTGGAAAGCATAGTAAATGTAATAGCCGGCTTTATAGGCCTGTACAGCCTGTACGTTGTAACCAAACCCAGGGATGAA
>DASZUX010000411.1:0-5709 GCA_035547455.1 Chitinophagaceae bacterium | reverse complement strand
CCCTCCAATACCTGAGTATTGATAAGTGCCGATAGAATCGGCGCATACCTGCCCGGTAATATCAACTTCTATAGCACTGTTAATAGCCACTACCTTAGGGTTTTTGCGTATTACGCTTGTGTCATTCACATACGCCACATCAAGAAAAGCTACAGAGGGGTTGTCATCTACAAAATCGTACACCTTTTTTGTACCCAGGGTAAAAGTGGTAACTATTTTGCCGGGACTTACGGATTTGTTTGTATTATTTATTACTCCGTTTTCCACAAGCGATACAACGCCATCTGAAAACATTTCGGTATGTACGCCAAGATTTTTGTGGTTGGTTAAATGGCTTAGTACAGCGTCGGGTATTGCACCTATGCCAAGTTGCAGGGTCGCGCCGTCTTCCACCAGTTCCGCTACATATTTTCCTATCTTGTCGGTAGCATCGTCCGCATTGGCACTGTAATTCACTTCGGGCAATGCTGTTTCTTCCCATACCATGGCATTAAAACGGGAATAATGTATATGGCCGTCACCATGTGTGCGGGGCATATTGGGGTTTACCTGCGCAATTACTTTTTTGGCGGTGCGTACAGCGCAAAGTGCAGCATCAACAGAGGTGCCAAGTGTGCAAAACCCGTGCTTGTCTGGCGGCGAAACCTGCACTATGGCAGCATCAAGCGGCAACTGGCCGTTAGTAAACAACTGGGGTATTTCGCTTAAAAACACCGGCACATAATCCCCGTGGCAGCTATTGGCCCACCCGCGTACATTGGCAGAAACAAACAGTGAATTAAGGAAAAAGCTTTTTTGCACCTGCGGGTCGTTCCATGTAATATCCCCATACGTACTTATGGAAACAAGTTCAACATTATTTATTTCGCCCGCCCGCTGCAACATTGCATTTACTAATGGCAGGGGGGTGGCTGCGCTGCCATGTATAAAAACCCTGTCTCCGCTTTGTATAAAGGCTGCAGCCGCTTCTTTGGTGGTATAAATTGGTAAATTCATACCGCGAAATTACCATGTGGTAAAACACAATTTATTGAGGCTCATCACCCGCCGGGGTAACAAAAATCATATATCTATATTGGCCTGCAGGTATTATCAGTAATTTTTACTGATAAACCTGTAAAATATTGCTTTTGTAATTTCTGCTGCCGTAATGTACACGGCTACTATGCCAGCAATGTACAGGTAAAATAGGGGAGGTAATTGTACAAAGTCAAAAATATGGGATATGCCTGAAACGGGCAGCGCTAAAGTTGCAAGGGCAATAGCTATGGTGGCAGTAAATAAATATTTGCCTGGTTTGCTTTTTAAGAAAAAATTTCTTGTTCTTATTACCAGCACAATCAGCGTCGCCGATACTACAGACTCAACAAACCACCCTGTTTGAAACTGCCGTTCATCGGCATGCAGTATTAGCAGCAACACGCCAAAAGTTACACAATCAAAAAGCGAGCTTAGCAGCCCAAAAGTGATCATGAATTTTTTTATAAAGGCAATATCCCATCGCCGGGGTTTTTGCACCATTGCCGGGTCAATATTGTCCGTGGCAATGGCCATTTCGGGTATATCGGTTAAAAGATTGGTAAGCAATATTTGCCTTGGCATAAGCGGCAGGAACGACAGAAATGCAGATGCCGCAGACATGCTGAACATATTGCCGAAGTTGGCGCTGGTGGCCATAAAAATATACTTAAGTGTATTGGCAAATGTAATGCGGCCTTCATTCACTCCCTTTATCAGCACTTCCAGGTCGTTGGCCAGCAGCACTATGTCTGCGGCGCCTTTAGCAATATCTGCAGCCGTTGCTACAGATAGGCCAACGTCTGCGGCATGCAGCGCCGTAACATCATTTATCCCGTCACCCATATAACCAACTACATTACCACTTTTTTTAAGCGCCAGTATAATGCGTTCTTTCTGGTTAGGCTCAATTTCTGCAAACACGGTAGTTGTTAACGCCTGTTGCACAAGTGCGCGGTCACTCATATTCCGCAAATCTTCTCCTGTAAGCAGCTTAATATTACCCAGGCCAAGTATTTCACTTAAATGTCTTGCAACAAACGCATTGTCACCGGTAATTATTTTAAGCGCTATCCCCTGCAATGCCAGCTTTTTTACCGTTTCCTGTATGCCGGGTTTGGGCGGGTCAAATAAGGTAATAAAACCTTTAAATACCATCTGTGCTTCGTCGGTTTTAGCAATGCCGGTAGTTTTGTTAATATTTTTTATTGCTATGCCAAGTGTTCTGTATCCTGCAGCGCTAAATGTTTCAAACTTTTTTTCAATAGCAGCAGCAATATCACCAATAGGCACAATTTGCCCGTTACTAATTTCTGCGTGGGTACATATCTCCGTAATATTTTTAAAAGCCCCCTTGCATATCATTAACGGTACACTGCCATCGGTAACTATTATACTCAGGCGCTTTCGCACAAAATCATAAGGTATTTCACCTAACAGTGAAAATCGCTCAAGCCTTTGCTTATTAGCTTCGCATATTGCAATATCCACAGGATTATTAAACCCTTTTTGAAAGCTGGCATTAATGGCAGCATACAGCAATGTTTCAGCGGAAGTCTCGCCCATAGTATTGTAACTGCCCTGTACAGTTACCTTACCAAGTGTTAGGGTGCCTGTTTTGTCTGAACATAAAATGTTCATACTGCCAAAATTCTCTATAGCACCGAGCTTTTTTACAATTACCTGCACACCCGCCATACGTTTTGCACCTTTGGACAGGTTGATACTTATAATAGCCGGCAGTAATTGCGGGGTTAACCCTACCGCTATAGCCAGGGCAAAAAGAAAGGAGTCAAGCACCGGCTTTTTTAACAACAGGTTAATACCGAGTATTATCACCACGAGTATCATGGTAATTTCCATAAGTAAAAAGCCAAAACGCCGGATGCCTTTTTCAAAATCTGTTTCAGGATGACGACTTTCAAGGTGTTTGGAAATTGTCCCAAACTCTGTATTTGCCCCCGTATTAACTGCGGCAACAGTGCCCGTGCCGCTTACTATATGGGAGCCAAGAAATACAGCGTTGCTTCTTTTGGCAAGAGGTGCGTCCGGCGCTGTTACACCGGGCTTTTTTTCTACAGGAAACGTTTCGCCGGTAAAAGCGGCTTCATCAGCAAACAACTCATTGGCTGTTATAACAAGGCCATCACAGGGCACCACATCACCGGCATTAAGCAGTACTATATCACCGGGCACCACTTCATCAACGGCAACTTCCTTTTCTATATTATCCCTGCGCACTGTAGCTGTCAGCCTTACAAGGGCCAGCAGCCTGGCAACAGCCCCGGCGGCACCATGTTCCTGCCAGTAACCCAGTACGCCGCTTATAAAAACAATGCCCGCAATAATGTAAGTATCAGGTTTGTCGCCTAAGTAAAAGGCAACAATAGCCGCAGCTACCAGCAGTAACGTTACAGGGCTTTTAAACTGTGCAGCAAACAGGGCAATATTAGTAAACCTGTTTTTATTATGCAGGTTGCCGGCAACGCCGGTTTTTCTTCTTTCTTCCGCCTCTGTGCCGGCAAGGCCCGCTTCGCTGGTTTTTATTTTAGCATAAATGCCAGGCAAGGTATTTGACCAAAAAGCGGGAACTTTTTCCATTACAAAATGGCTACGCAGCCTTTTTCTTACTTCTGCGTGTGCTTAAGCCAAATATACTGTATAAGGGGCAGGTACCGGCAAGTGCAGTTAAAAGGAATATTGATGCAACTACCAGTAAAATTATACCTGCCAGGCCGGGTATTACTTTAAAAAACACCAAAAATGCAATAATTACGGCTGCCGCTATGCGTACAAACCTGTCAGTGTTACCAACATTTGTCTTCATGGCTTTAAAATTGTGTGGGTTTCAAATTTTTTTGTGTGTACAAACCTCAACACTTTTTTCAGCAACCAGGGTGACGTTTGTCACAACGGCGTATGATTTTACTACGGTTTATGTATCAGGGAAATCTTAGTATAACAAGGTGCATGGGTTTTAAATACAGTTTTATGCAGGCTGAGTTTTTTGAATTAACCGTCATTTTATTAACATATACCCGGCTGCAGCTTTCGTAACCGTAAAGCGCGGTTAAAGCATGCTCGCCGGCTTTTAATTCGTTCCCAAGCTGTATAAACCTTTCTTTTGCCTCGCAGGGCGAAGCATTGTATATAAACAACATCTGCTGCTCTTCGCAGGTCCTGGTAACAGCTATTACATTTCCATCAGTACAGGCGCTTTTTGCAAAGTCGGCCCTGTATTCCGACACTGCATTCACCAGCACCCTGCCATACCTGGCAGCTTTATATTGGTCTTTAAACTGGTGAAATAACTTAACAGCTTTATTTACCTCGCTTTGTTCTGCCGGGGGCAGGTGGCTGCATATAAAATGCCTGGGAAATGACTGTTCTTCAACCGCCGGGTTTTTATTAAGCTCAAATATTGAAAAAGCGTACATGGCTATTACCTGGCCCGCTGCCTGTTTTTTCGGTTTGCGGTAACCTTGCCGCTTCGGCGCATGGTGATGCTTTAAAACGCGCAGGTTACACGTTTCTCCGTCCGTGTAATTAGCCCTGTACAATACTTTTCTTTTTAACGCTGTTGTTTCAAGGTGAAGAGGCATAACAATGTTTTTGGGGAGGTAGTAAAGTAATGAACATAAGGCCGCACAATTGATGCCAATTGTCAGCACTGCAACTGATAATCATCATGTTTTAATGTTAATGCCCTGTATAAATTTATGTTTTGTAACTGTATGCAAAATTTTAAAACATTACTGGCAGGCGGAGACCTTCGTTCAATCGGCAATAGTAATAAGGTGGTTAACCTTGTAAAAGGGCAAAGTGACTTTGACAGCCTTATAAAATTGGTGTTTGATGATGATAAACTTGTGGCAATGCGTGCCGCCGATGCGGTACAAAAAATTTCTGTTAAAAATCCTTTATTGCTTGCTGCACATAAACCTGAAATTTTGGCAGCTTCTGCAACGCCTCTGCAAAAAGAAGTTAAGTGGCATATTGCACAGCTAATTCCTTTATTGTGTCTTAATGCTGCAGAGTTGCGTATGATGTGGGAGATATTGCAGCAATGGGCGCTGGATGCATCAAATTCACGTATTGTAAGGGTTAACGCTTTGCAAGCCTTATTTGATCTTACTAAAATAAACCCGTGTAATAATATTTCTTTCGAAAGGTTGCTTACCAAAATGGAAAGAGAAAATGTGCCTTCAATAAACGCCCGTATAAAACGCATACGGCATTTGCAGGTGCTTTAAAGTAGTAAACACATCCCCATGGATGATTAGTTAATATATACCCTTGTAGCGTTATGAATGAGTCGCAGTTATTGATTGCTGTCGGGCAAAACATAAAAAAAATCCGTACGCAGAAAAAGATGTCTCAAAACAAGCTTGCTGAAGCATGCCGCTTTGAAAAGGCAAGTATGTCCCGCATTGAAGCAGGCAAAACCAATGTAACATTATTAACCCTGCTTAAAATAAGCACCGCGCTTGAGGTGAATGTGAGAGATTTTTTTGAATAACCCTTGCTAAAGCAAGTTTTCGGCAACTTTATGCTTATTTATCCGTTAATGTTGCGGGTAACTTAATTTGCTTATATATGCTGGTATTAAACGGTGGTTCATCAAGCATAAAGTTTGCAGTATTTAACAGGGCGCTTAAAAAGGTGGTGTACGGCAGCCTTAGCAATATAGGG
>DASZUX010000410.1:0-1919 GCA_035547455.1 Chitinophagaceae bacterium | reverse complement strand
AGCCATAGCTTTCGCGCTATAATCCAGCGAAGCCTGCCTTGCCTGTAAGCCTACAAAAACCTGCCCGTCAAAAATGGTTTGCGACAGGCTGATACTGCCGCTGGCATTATACTTTGTACCAAATTTTACCGGTGCAAACGTGCCGGGCGCACCACCAAAAAACTCTGCGGGTATTAAAGTTGTCGGTATGTCTATATAATCGGTAAGGCCGCTGTTAAAACTCACTTTGGGTAAAGCGCCGGCTGTTACACTTCTGTTAGTTTGCTTTTGCAGGGCATAGTCAATCATTGCATTTTTCACCTGCAGGTTATTGTTATGTGCATAGTCAACACATTGCTGCACCGAAAATGAATGTATTGCCGGCTGGCTTTGCTGCGCCGCGGCCTTACGGCTGCTAAACGCAAAGGTTAATATTATTACTGTGCTTATTAATCCTCGCTTCTTCATACAATTACTTTTTTGTTGCTGTTTGTTGCTGTAAGTATTTTTCAATCAACTTTACTCCTTTCGGTGTGGCTACACTATAAATGTATAACAGGCCAAGTTCACGGGCCACATCAGTAAAAAGGTAGCGGCCATGTGGAAAGGCATCCTGGTTAAACATCATAAAAACCGATTCAATGCGGTGGCGGGCGGTAATATCCACATTAATTTCGGGCCTGTACAGCTTTTCATTTATACCCCTGTGCAGGTTATCAAGCACCACCTGGTATAAAAACCCGTTAATATGCCCGCGTATTTTTTTATGGGTTTTCGGATGATGTTTTTCAAGGTCGTACATTATAAGCGGGTTCATTGTTTTACCAATCTCCTCCATTCCCCCAAACGATAAAAACACCTGGTGCACAGCATTTTCCGAGTTTTCCAGGTACGTGTCGCACTTGCATTCGTTATCCTGTATTTTTGCCTCAATCACCCCCTCCACAATCTCATCCTTATCAGTAAAAAACTGGTAAATCGTTTTTTTTGAAATACCCAGTTGCCCTGCAATTTCATCCATGGTAACAGATCGTACCCCGTACCGTAAAAACAGGTCGGCGGCTTTTAGTAAAATTCTCTCCTTCACTTCCATATTTATAAAATCTGGGCGCAAAACTATGGAAACTTTTTTTGTTATTTTAGTTTCCATTAAAAATATTTTATCCTTTTTTTGATGAACGGTAACACTCAAATTTGCAGGGCGGTAATTACTGCAAGCCGCCTACTTATTACAAAAATATATTATATGACTAACTTAAAACGCCGTATTACTTTTAACCTTGCCATAAAGCTGTTATTAAAATATTTTTTCCAGGGCCTGGTGGTTATTGTGCCCGCAGGCATAAGCATTTACGCAGTAATTTGGCTGTTTAACGCGGTTGACAGCATTTTGCCCAATATTATAAACTTTTTTTACCCGCACTGGCATGATGAGGGACCGGCCCAGTTAAACCACATACCAGGCCTGGGCTTTATTATTGCAATAGTGCTGGTTATTTTTATTGGTGGCATATCCTCCTCCTACATCATAAGTAAAATAATTGACTTTTTTGATGCAGTGCTTGAACGTACACCAGGCATAAAGTTTATATACACCTCAGTAAAAGATTTCCTGGAGGCTTTTACCGGCAACAAAAAGAAGTTTAATAGGCCGGTAATGGTAAATGTTGACGGGCCGGATGTTTGGCGTATAGGTTTTATAATGCAGGAAAACGCCAGCCAGTTTAACCTTGCAGACCATGTGGTTGTATACATCCCCCTGTCGTACGCTATTACGGGCGTAATTTATTTTGTGCCGCGGGAAAAAATACGCCCGGTTGACATACATTCAGCAGAGGCTATGAAATTTGTAGTTTCGGGCGGCGTTACCGATGTTGACCAGGCGGCAGCAACACGTTGATTTACATGACGGCCGGTTAAATATCCGGTCAATTAGCGGC
>DASZUX010000409.1:0-3439 GCA_035547455.1 Chitinophagaceae bacterium | reverse complement strand
ATTATTCATGACTGGAGCACGTGGCGGCAAATGCTCCCGCACATAATTGACACAAAATTTTAATCAGAATCCCGCCAAAAAAGCGGGATTTTTTATATGCATATACAAAAGCTAAAAGACTTTTTGCGCAGGAAGCCGGTTAAAATAACCTTGATTGTACTTGGCAGCCTGTTGTTATTGTTAGCTATTTTGCTAACCGCTGCCAGCATATATGTACAAAAAAACAAGGCAGCAATAATAGCTAAAATTAAAACCGAGTTTTCAAAAAGAGCAAATGGTGAATTGCATATTGGTGACGTTGATTTTTCTGTGTGGAAAGATTTTCCCTATATAACTGTTGGTGTGCAAAACGTTTCTGTTACTGACTCGCTGTATCACAAGCCTATGTTTAAGGCAGGCAGGGTGTATTGTGCTGTAAACCTATTTAAGTTATTATCTGCCGACCCGGCTATTTCACGGGTAAGAATTTCAGATGCACAACTGCACCTGTTTGTTGATTCTACAGGCTTCAATAATGCTTACCTGCTTACACATAAAAAACAACCCGGGCAAAGCGCATCTCCTGCGGGGCAGCAACCCGTTACAATAAAACATATAGACATTGAGCGCATGCAGTTTGTAAGCGAGGACGCCGTTAAACGTAAAAGGTACGAGGTTACACTAAACACAGCGGAGGCAGATATAAGCAGTCATGATTCGCTGCTGAATATAAACCTGCGAGAGGACGGCAGAATTGGCGGGCTGGGCTTTAACATTGACAGGGGGGCTTACCTTGAGAAAACAAATGTAAAAGGCCGGTGGAAATTACAATTTAATAAAACAGCCAAAATATTGATGATCCGGGAATCCGGGGCCAGCATCAATAATGCTGATTTTAAAATATCGGGTAATTTTAATTTTAATCCCGCCTCATCGCATTTCAGCCTGCACGCA
Source organism: Chitinophagaceae bacterium (assembly GCA_035547455.1). Taxonomy (GTDB): domain Bacteria; phylum Bacteroidota; class Bacteroidia; order Chitinophagales; family Chitinophagaceae; genus JABDFW01. The sequence goes on along the minus strand of DASZUX010000409.1, from coordinate 2,506 downwards.
GTTTCCGGCAATCTTTTGTATAAAGAAGCAAAAGCCTTGCTGATGCAGCGCACCCAGGAAAAAATTGCGTTTATAGATGTTACTACACCTATGGCCGTTGATGCCAGTATTGAAGGGCGGCTCGTAAACGGCGGCGACCCGGTAGTACGCGTTACTTTTGTTGCAAAAAAAACTATATTAACAACACCGGTAGTAACCTTCTCATCATGTAATTTTTCAGGATTTTATTATAACAATGTAAACCCGCTGGCCCCGCCTTCCGACCCTAACTCGGTAGTGTATTTTCAGCGCTTTACGGGCAATTGGTACAGTGTGCCCATGCAGGCAGACAGTATAAGGATTGATAACCTGAAAGACCCTTCACTTTCATTTAATTTCAAATCTCAATGCGCGCTGCAGCAGTTAGACGATGCGCTTGATTTCCGCAATATAAGCTTTGACAGTGGTGCGGCAAAACTTAATCTCCAATATGCCGGGCCTTTAACATCCGGCCCGGAAATGCTTGCCAACATAAATGGCGCTTTTCATATTGAAGGAGGCCATATTACTTATGTGCCGCACAACCTGCAGTTTATTAACTGCAACGGGGATATAAGGTTTTCAAACAACAGCATTGACATCCAAAAAATTACCTGCGACTATAAAAAAAATCATTTTACTGTAACAGGCTCCGGAAACCAGATTAACCGGGTAGCACAAAACAATGCAGGCAAATCAGATATTGCGCTTAACGTATCTTGCCCCGATTTGAATTTACAGGACTTTGAAAAAGTTTTTTCAAAACCGCAGAGCCGCAACAACCCGCATCGCAAAGCTAAAAATAATAACTCACCGGTTACAGGCATTGATAATATGCTGGATAAAGAAGACCTTGTGCTTAGCATTAACGCTAAAAGGCTTTCTCTTGGGCATTTTACGGCACAAAATGCGAAAGCCGCTTTGCTATTGCAGCAAACGCAATGGTTTATACAAAAGGCTTCTCTTGATTTTGGTGAAGGCAGTTTTGTGATTGATGCTGCCATGCACCGTAACGGGGATAATTTTGAAACCACCGGCAATTTTGCTATTAACAATGCTGATGTAAGAAAAGCATTTTATTCCTTTGATAATTTTGGGCAGGACGGTATCTCTTACGCTAACCTGCGTGGTACGCTTAATGTTGATGCCCAGCTTGGTATGATACTGAATAACCAGGGGTCAATTATCCCGCGTACGCTGCAGGGCAAAGTAAATTTTACAATACGTAACGGTGAGCTTATGAATTTTGAGCCAGTTATGGGTATTCAAAAATATGTTTTAAAAAACCGTGATTTAAGTGACATACAGTTTGCCGAAATAAAAAACAATCTTATTGTAAAAGAAGATAAGGTAATTATCCCCCGTATGGAAATTGCCTCTACCGCCATGCGCATATTTGTAGAAGGTGTTTACGGTGTGGCATCGGCACCTACGGATATAAGTATACAGGTACCCTTGAGTAACCTTAGTAAAAAAGGCGAACTGGTACCAAGCAATAAGGGCGCAAATGCTAAAGTAGGTATCAGCGTTTACCTCCGCGCAAAATCACGGGCCGACGGCAAGGTAAAAATAGGTCTTGACCTGTTCCATAAATTCAGGAAAAGTGGTATTGATACTACAGGCACACAATAATACTTTTCACGGCAATTATTCCAGGCTTTGGTAAACCAGCTGTTCAAATTTGGTAGCCAGGTCCCCGTGGCTGTTAGGTGTTTGCTGTGTCATTATAAGGCATACCATTTTTGCCCTGGGGTCTGCCCAATAGGTAGTGCCAAAATAGCCTCCCCATGAAAAAGACCCGGCATTTCTCGGCATTCTTGCAGCAGACTTGTCGCTGGTTATTTCAAAGCCAATACCAAAATTATCCATTCCGTTAAACATAAAATCAAGCTGGCCACTTGTCATTATTTGCACCGTACGGGGGGCCAGTACCTGTACACCGTTGTATTTACCGCCATTAAGCATCATTTGCAGGAAAATGGCATAGTCAAACGCGGTAGAAGTTAAACCTGCGCCCCCTGAAAAATAATGTTTTTTCATAAGCGGGTACGATGGGTCTATATCCCTGAATGTTTTGCCCCATGGTATAATATGTTGTAATGAGTCTTCGGTGTACACCGTTGCAAGGCGGTTGGCTTTATTAGCGGGCACATTAAAATAAGTGTCCTTCATTCCTAATGGCCTGAAAATTTTTTGCATAAGATAATCTTCAAGGTTAGTACCGCTTATTATTTCTACTAAGGCACCTGCTACATCAATACCAAGGCTGTATGTCCACTTTTCGCCGGGCTGGTGCACAAGGGGTAGCCCGGCCAGGGCCTTCATGCGCTCAACAAGGTTTTCCGCAGGGTTGCCAAGGCCAACCGGTATGCCTGCTTTTGCATAAATAGCAACCATTTGCGGGCTGCCAATGGCTGCATAGTCAATGCCCGATGTATGGGTTAGCAAATCCCTGAAGGTTATATCTCTTTTGGCCGGCACTGTTGTA
>DASZUX010000408.1:0-4995 GCA_035547455.1 Chitinophagaceae bacterium | reverse complement strand
AAAAGGGGCCGATAAACCGCACGAAGTGCAATATATCGGCGGCCTGTTTAAAGGTACCATGAGTATATTTAACATTCCCACAGATGAAGAACTGGGGGCTTACTCAAAGCTGGTGTACGAAAACACGCCATATCATAAAGACAAAGAACTGGTAGCCCAGGGTGAACCGGGCAACCCCATCCCGATGAAGATTGGAGATTCATCCCCCATCAAATATGTGTTTTACATTATTAAGGAAAACCGCACTTACGACCAGGTGCTGGGAGATATGCCTGAAGGTAACGGCGATACCAGCCTTTGCCTTTTTGGGGAGAAGGTAACACCAAACCTGCATGCCATCGCAAGGCAATTTGTGCTGCTTGATAATTTTTACGTAAACGCCGAGGTGAGCGCAGATGGCCATAACTGGAGCATGGGCGGTTACGCAGACGACTATCTTGAAAAAACCTGGCCTACCAGCTATGGTGGCCGTGGCGGTAATTACGATGCAGAAGGCAACCGTGCTATTGCCAATAATAAGGGCGGGTTTATTTGGGACCATTGTAAAGCTGCCGGTGTCAGCTACCGCACTTATGGCGAGTTTGCTGATGACTACAAGCCCAATATACCTGTGCTGGCGGGTCATTATTGCCCCTATTATACAAGCTGGGACCAAACAGTGCGTGATACTACCCGCGTAGGGCAGTGGAAACGTGATTTTGACTCACTGGTAGCGGCAGGCGCATTGCCGCATCTAAATACACTGCGTATAATAAACGACCATACCGAAGGTTTAAGAAAAGGAAGGCCTACACCAAAAGCGCACTGCGCGGATAATGATCTTGCCGTGGGGATGTTTGTGGATTATTTAAGCAAAAGCCCTGTGTGGAAGGAAAGTGTTGTGTTTGTAGTAGAAGACGATGCCCAGGATGGGCCTGACCATGTAGATGCTCACCGCAGCCCGGCCTATATTGCGGGAGGCTATGTAAAACGCGGCTTTGTTGACCATACAATGTACTCTACAACTTCAGTGTTAAGGACGATTGAGCTGATACTGGGCATTGCGCCCATGAGCCAGTACGACGCTGCCGCTATGCCTATGTACAGGTGCTTTAACAACACAGCCAACCTGGCGGGCTTCAGCGCAAAACCTTTGCAAACAGATATTAATGAGAAGAATGAGCAGGTGAACGCATGGCAAAAAAAGAGCGAAAAATTTGATTTTAGCAAAGAAGATAAAATACCCGACCGTGAGTTTACAGAGGTAATATGGAAGGCTGTAAAAGGTGTTGATGCGCCTGTACCCGCGCCTAAAAGAGCTGCATTTGTAAAAGTGAGTGCAAAAGGTGATGATGACGATGATTAACAAATAAACGCAAATTCCTGCTACGGGTTACAGTTTCTCCCCGGTTGCTGCTTTTGCCTTAAGGTCTTCAAACCATTTTTTGGTAGCATCCGCAAAAAAAGGAAGTAAATTTTCCGGGTATTTCTTTTCAGCGGTTTCAATTAACTGCAGGGCAGTATCAGTCCTGCCGTTCCTGGAAGCGTTTACAGCAGCCGTAGTATAGGCAAAGCGGTAGTTATTCAGCACCTGTATATTATCCCGGTTATTAAGGTAAGTTAATGGCTCCGAAGAAAGTACGGGCAACCGGGTAAGTCTTGACTCAAGCTCAATGTCGCTGGTAGCATCTTTTACAGGCAGCAGGCGGTAAGTAAGCCCCTTGCATTGCATGTAATCTTCAAGAAACAAGTTCATGTTTGAAGGCACATCCCCTGAAAAATAAACAGGTTTTGTAAAAGCCACATTCTGCAAAATATCAAGCAGTAACTGATCAGACCTCAGTAGCATACCATTTTGCGATGGTTTCAGGGTCCAGGTAATAGAAGTATCTCCGTAAGCAGGGTTACGGTTGGGTATCGTAGCAGGCGTAGCTTGCCATTTTATTGCTTTTAGTTTAGCCAGTTCATCTGTATTGTAATTAAATGCAACCTTATTTTTACTGCGCAGCCATTCAGGATACCAGTTTGTATTTAGCAGGTTAAGATCAATACACGTAACATCAGGCCTGTAGCGCTCAACTTTTTGCAGGTACATTAAATAATAGGTGTACATGTCCCCTGTTGTAAAAAGGTACCCGGCACGACCGCACTCATCTAACACCTGCCTGAAGTACGTTGCAACAGTACGGTTAATACCGCCCCGCTGTGCTGCCTGCTTAAGGCAATATTCAACAGAATCTTGCTTATCATTATACTCATAATAAAGCGCCTGTGCACCCCATGCAGCAAGCAGCTTTGTGTGGGGGTCAAGCCGCAGTATATCGCCCGTGTATTTATCATTGCTAAGATTAATGCAGTTTTCAAACGCAAGGCTTGTATTTTCAGTAAGCGATAATGTGGAAGCCGTAATGCTTTCCCCGTCTTTGTGGTTATACCTGTCAAGGGCGCAGCCGTAATAGTACCATGCCTCGGCGTTGTTAGGCTGGCTTTTTACCACATCTTCCAGCATTTTACCGGCAGCAATATAGTCAGGCTGCTGGCCTGTCAGTATTTTTTTCATTTCTGTTTTAGCCTGGTTCAGCAACCGCCCTGAGTCTGGTTGTGCCCATAAACCTGCAGGCGCAACAGCAATAAAACACAGTATCGCAATAAAGTTTTTCATATAATCACTTAATCACAGTCATTTTGCCGGTATTGCTTCAGTTTGTTATACAAACTCATACCCTATGTCGTTCCTGTAGTACATGCCTTTAAATGATATATTTTCAAGTGCTTTTTTACTGCGTACCGCTGCTTCTGCAATAGTTTCCCCGTAAGAGGAAACGGCCAGTACGCGCCCGCCACTGGTAAGCACATCCTCATTCGCCGGCATTGTACCGGCGTGAAAGATAATAGTATTCCCGTTATCGTCCGTCTTATTTAACCCATCAATAACAAAGCCTTTGTCATAAGGGCCGGGGTATCCGCCGCTAACAGCTACTACTGTAGCGCACGCCCTTTCATCAAACAAAACAGGCATATCTTTCAGGCTACCTCCGCAAAGGGCTTCAAATAGTTCCACCACATCGTTGTTAAGCCTGGGCATTACCACCTCAGTTTCCGGGTCGCCCATGCGGCAATTGTATTCAATCACCCAGGGGTCGCTATTTATATTTATCAACCCAAAAAAAATAAAGCCTTTATATTCAATTTCTTCTGCCGCCAGCCCATTAACAGTAGGTTTAATAATACGCTCTTCTGTCTTTTGCATAAAAGTCTCATCAACAAAGGGTACCGGGCTTACACAACCCATACCTCCCGTATTAGGGCCGGTATCACCAACCCCAATGCGTTTATAATCTTTTGCGTGGCCAATTATTTTATATTCCTTGCCGTCAGTAAGTACAAAAACGCTCACTTCAATGCCGCTTAAAAACTGCTCTACCACCACCCGGGATGATGCTTCCCCAAACTGCCTGCCTATAATCATTTCTTCAAACACCTGCAAAGCTTCAGCATGGGTTGTTGCAATTACAACCCCCTTACCGGCAGCAAGGCCATCAGCTTTTAGTACTACGGGTAAGCTGTGTTGTGCAATATAGGCTTTCCCTTCTTCAAAGTTTAGTTGGTCAAATTCTGCATACGCGGCAGTAGGTATGCTATGCCGCTGCATAAATTTTTTTGAAAAGGCTTTGCTGCCCTCAAGCTGAGCCCCGTTTGCAGAAGGGCCAATAACTTTGATATGAGCCAGTGCCGAATTGTTTTTATAAAAGTCATATACCCCTTTTACCAGCGGTTCTTCAGGGCCAACCACAACCATATCAATATTATTGCTAAGGCAAAAGGCTTTTTGCGCCTCAAAATCATTTACGCCAACGGCAATATTGGTGCCGCATTTTGCCGTGCCGGCGTTGCCGGGGGCTATATATAATTGTGTGCAAAGAGGGCTTTGGCTCATCTTCCATGCCAGTGCATGCTCGCGGCCGCCCGAACCCAATAACAGGATATTCATAAAATTCTGTATAAAGTTGGGCGAAAATAAGTGTCGTTTGGCAATGAAAAGTTTTGTATTTGGAATTTCTGTGTATTTTGGGATGCCAATACCAATTTTCGGTACTCTAACTAACCAACTAAAATAATTATGCAGGAAACCTCAAAGCCGTCCGGTCATCCTAAAGGATTGTACATACTGTTTGCTACAGAAATGTGGGAGCGTTTTAACTTTTATGGTATGCGGTCTGTTTTGACCCTATTCATGGTAAACGCATTGTTTTTTCATAACAACATAATTGCCACCGTTTTTGGTAAAGATGCGCAGGTAAAGGACGTTACTTCAAGTTTATATGGGGGGTACCTTAGCCTTGTTTACCTGTCGCCGTTATTGGGTGGTTTTATAGCAGACCGTTATTGGGGCAACCGGCGGTCTATTATAACAGGGGGCATTGTTATGGCTATAGGTGAGGGGGTTCTTTTTTGTTGCGGCAGCCTGTATAATTCTTCACCCCATGTAGCAGTATTTTTATTCTTTACCGGCCTGGGACTGATGATTACCGGCAATGGTTTTTTCAAACCCAATATATCTTCCCTGGTAGGACAATTATATACCAAACACGATAACAGGAAAGATGCGGCCTATACCATATTTTATATGGGCATAAATACGGGAGGTGCAATTGGACCGCTTATTTGCGGGCTTGTGGGCGATACCAACAACCCTGCTGATTTTCGCTGGGCATTTTTAGTGGGTGGTATAGGCATGCTTATAAGCGTTCTTGTTCAGTTGCTTTTTCAGCATAAATATGTTGTAAATCCTGAGAAAAAACAGCTTGGTACCATACCTGAAAATACACCAAAAGGAATGCTGTCTGTACCGCTTACTATAATCGGCCTTGCTTTTTTGGGTGTGTTTTTTACAGGGCTTTTATTTTTTGATGCAAAATATAATTTTCTTTTCTATTTACTTTCTGCCTGTTTTGTGTTAGTGCCGGTCGTTATTTTTTTTGACAAAACGCTCACTAAAATGGAGAAGGATAAAGT
>DASZUX010000407.1:0-15687 GCA_035547455.1 Chitinophagaceae bacterium | reverse complement strand
GATTGGCCTTGTATTATCAAACGATGGCGCAGAGCTGCCCGCAGGTAACATACTGGCACGCAGGGTGGTTAGCGACAACTTCCAGGATACAGAAGCCTTTCTTAACAACGGTGGGCAAAAGGGCCGCCAAACCCACATGCTTACGCCGGGTACTTACCGCATAAATACTTATGCATTTACCGTAAATGTTGCAGATACAACCGCCATTCGCGAAAACATGCTTGGCATAATTACTACGCTGGACGGTGCGCCCATACCCAGTGGCCAGATTGCAGGTAAACCTGTAGAAGGGCATAACAACTTCCAGGATATAGATACCTTTCTTCAAAATGGAGGTAACCGTGGTCTGCAGCCGCAAGTTGTTTTAGCAGGCAGCTACTACATGAACCCATGGGCTGTGCAGATTGAAGAAACACCCATGACAGATGTACCCATTGGCCACGTAGGCGTGGTAATAAGTTATATTGGCGAGGATGGTAAAGACCTTACCGGTGAAAGCTTTAAGCATGGTAACATTGTAAGCAAAGGTTACCGCGGTGTATGGATGGAACCGCTTGGGCCGGGCAAATACCCCATTAACAAATACACTACCAAAATAGAGCTTGTACCCACCACAAACCTTGTGCTTAACTGGGCCAACGCGCGGAGCGAAGCGCACCAGCTGGATAAAAACCTGAGCACTATTACTGTGCGCAGTAAAGACGGCTTTCCCTTCAACCTTGATGTGGCACAGATTATTCATATACCCGCCAATGAAGCGCCAAAAGTAATTGCGCGTTTCGGCAGCATGACCAACCTTGTTAGCCAGGTGCTGGAGCCTACAATTGGCAACTATTTTCGTAACAGCGCACAGGACAGCGATGTAATCTCCTTCCTGAGCACCCGTAAGGAAAGACAGCAGGCTGCCAAAGACCACATTAAAGCAGTGCTGGATGAATATAACGTTAACGCAGTTGATACGCTGATAGGCGACATTGTTCCGCCCGAAGCATTAATGAAAACCTTAACAGACAGGAAAATTGCTGAAGAGGAACAAAAAACTTATCAAACCCAGAAGCTTGCCCAGGAACAACGCCAGGGCAAGGAAAAAGAAACCGCAATAGCCGATATGCAGAAGGAGATTGTTAAAGCGCAGCAAAGCGTAGAAATTGCCCAGCGCACTGCAGACGCTGCTGTTAAAAAGAGTGAAGGGGATGCCAAAAGTATTAAGCTTAACGTGGAAGCCGAAGCTGCTGCCACAAGAATGCGTGCTGAAGGTGAGGCCGCTGCCACCCGCGCCCGTGCCGCTGCACAGGCTGAAGCCACAAAGCTGAACGCTGACGCAGATGCTGAAAGGATTAGCAAAACAGGCCGTGCCGAAGCCGAAAAAATTATGGCGATAGGTAAGAGCACCGCCGAAGCGTATGAACTGCAGGTAAAAGCTATGGGTGGCGACAACTTTACCAAGTTTAAGATTACTGAAGAAATTGGCAAAGGCAATATTAAAATTATACCCGACCTTATTGTAAGCGGCAATGGTAATAGTGCTGATGGAAGCTTAAGTGGCTTGATGGGGCTGCAACTATTAAACATGCTGAAAGAAAATAAAGTACATGACAATAAAAATAATAATGAAAGTATGAGCAATTAGCAACCCAATTCCCTTAACAAAAGGAAATCCCCGCCCGGCGCAAGCTGCGTGCGGGATTTCCCCGTTATGAGATGAACCAATTACTTTTAAAATCTGTAAAAAAAGCATTCTTCATAATCTTCCTTTTTCCGTAAACTCATTTTCCTTATTAAGCAAAAGTTTACTGCATTTCCTTTAAGCGTAAACGTTTTTCCCGATTTTGGGTATCTCACAATTGTCTCATTTACAATTTTGCAGCTTTAAAAACTGAAGCGTTATGAGCAACATTGTACGTTTGACAAGATTATATATTATCATTTCTCTTTCACTTTTTTCTTTCAAAACGGCCTTCGCTGAAAACCCTGCAAATAATGGCTCGGTAAAAGGCGTTATTACCACAAGCGACGGCAAACCTGCCGCTTATGTTACAGCCCATATTCAGCACACCAAAAAAATTACCCTAACGGATGAACAGGGAAGTTTTGCGCTGCACAATATTACGCCCGGCAGCTATACGCTTGAAGTATCGCTGGTAGGTTATGAAACAAAAACAAAATTGTTTACTGTTGCAGCCGGCAAAACAACTGAGCTTATTTTCAGCCTCTCTATTTCAAATACACAACTTCAATCAGTGACGGTGCGTGCAGAACGCACGAACAAATACACAAGACAGTCCAGCGAATATGTGGCAAAAGTTGCTTTAACCAACCTTGAAAACCCGCAGGTATACGCTATTGTAAGTAAAGAACTGCTTACAGATCAAATGGTATTTACGGTGGATGACGCCGTTAAAAATACCCCGGGCATACAAAAAATGTGGGAGGCGACAGCCCGCAGCGGCGACGGTGGTGCTTATTATAACAGCCGCGGCTTTATACTGCAAAGCAAACTGCGTAATGGTATAGCGGGTAACGTAAGCAGCAGCATTGACGCCGCAAACATTGAAAGCATTGAGGTGATTAAAGGGCCGTCTGCAACCCTATTCGGCAGCGCGCTTACCTCTTATGGCGGCCTTATCAACAGGGTTACCAAAAAGCCTTATGAAACATTTGGCGGAGAAATTAGTTATGCAGGCGGCAGTTATGCCTATAACCGCATTAGTGCCGATATTAACACACCGCTTAACGACCGTAAAGATCTTCTTTTAAGGCTGAACACCGCATATACCACACAGGGCAGTTTCCAGGACAACGGTTTTGCGCGTGGCTATGCCATAATGCCAAGCCTTACCTATAAAATGAATGACAGGCTTACATTGTCTTTTGATGCAGAGTTATTCAGCGGCTCCAATTCAAGCAAACAGATAATTTTCTTTTACTACCCCGTAACACAGTTAAATGCTACCAACCCCAAAGAACTTGGGATTGATTATAAACGCTCTTATTCAGACCCCAGCATTTATCAAACTTATAAAAACAGCAACTTTTTTGCACAGGCCAGGTATAATATTTCAGGCAAATGGGTTTCGCAAACCAACGTAAGCATCAGCAATAGTTTTTCTAACGGCCCTTATGGCTATTACTACGTAGTACCCAACAGTATTGCAACCGGCGATGCCAATGCTGCAGGCGCGGACTACCTGGCGCGTGCAGACCAGTCAACCTCAAACAACACCGATAACGTTATTGAACTGCAGCAAAATTTTACTGGTGATTTTAATATTGGTGCTGTTAGAAATCGTTTTGCAGGTGGTATTGATTTTATTACAGAAAACAGCAATCAACTTTTTTACGGTGCAGACTTTGACCTTATCAAAAAGAACGGAGACATACCGAATTATAACAGGTTTAATATGGACAACCTAAATGCAGTTTTGCAGGACACCAACAAAGTGTGGCAATATCCATATTACTATAAAAACAGCACTTTAAGCATGTATGCCTCTGACGTTGTAAACGTCACTAACAATCTTATTGTACTGGCAGCCGTAAGGATTGAGAGGTTTGACAATAAAGGCAGTTTTAGCAAGCAAACCGGCACTTACACCGGCGGTTATAACCAAACAGCGGTATCGCCCAAATTTGGTTTGGTGTACCGTTTATTACAGGATAAATTGTCTTTATTCGCTAATTATCAAAACGGGTTCACCAACCAAACCGGCACCGATGCACTGGGTCATACATTTAAACCTGAGCAAGCCAATCAAATTGAAGGCGGCGTAAAGCTTAATACATTTAGTGGCAGGCTCAGCGGTACATTAAGTTATTATGATATACAGGTAAAAGATATTGTAAGGCCAGACCAAACCAACCCCAACTTTTCTATACAGGATGGCACGCAGGTAAGCAAAGGCTTTGAAGCCGACGTAACAGCTAACCCTATAACCGGCTTAAACATTGTTGCCGGTTTTGCTTACAACGATTCAAAGCTGGTAAAAGCTGATGCAGATGTAGAAGGCCGCCGGCCTGCCACTGCTATGTCGCCTGTAACAGCCAACTTTTGGGTAAGTTATAAGTTACCGCAGGGTAAGGCCAAAGGGCTTGGTTTTGGTTTTGGAGGCAATTATGCAAGCGACAATCAAATACTTAACAGTGTTTATTACGGCGTCTTCACTTTGCCCGCCTATACGGTGCTTAACGCCACAGTGTTTTATGAAACCCCAAAATTCAGGGCAGGTGTTAAAATGGATAACCTTACCAACCAGCAATACTGGATTGGTTACACCACAATGAACCCCCAGCCTTTAAGAAGTGTTATTGGCAGCATAGCATTCAAATTTTAATATGCAACAAAAAGGCTCACACAAAACATTATTTAAAAAAGTGGCTGGATGGTTACACCTTTGGCTGGGCCTGGCCTCCGGCCTGGTGATAATTATCCTGGGCATTACAGGCTGCCTGTTTGCTTTTCAGAAAGAAATATCTGAAGCCACCCACAATAAAAGATATTTTGTTCAGCCGCAACAGCAGGTATTGCCATTAAGCATACTGCTTACTAAAGCACAGCATGCCTTAGGTGAAGGCCAGCCTGTAAACAACATTACAGTTTACAGGCAGCTCAACCGGGCATGGGAGTTTATGGCATATAAAACCAACGATACCGCGCTTACCTATTACGGCTGCATTGAATTTTTCAGGTCAGCTTTTATTAACCCGTACACAGGGGAAATAACAAGCATACTTGACTATAAATATGATTTTTTTAATATCATAAAATACCTGCACTGGAGCCTGTTGCTAAACACCAGGTACGGCCAGCCTATTGTTGGTTACAGCACGCTTATTTTTGTTATTCTGCTTATTACAGGCCTTATATTGTGGTACCCTAAAAAGTGGAACAGGGCAACAAGACGGCAATCATTCACCATTAAATGGAAAGCGCGCTATAAAAGACTAAATTACGATTTGCATAATGTACCAGGCTTTTACTGCATGTTTATAGCCCTTGTGCTGGCGTTAACAGGCATGGTGTATTCATTTAACTGGTTTAGCTGCTTTGTGTATGCAGCTGCATCCGGCACTACCAGTTACCCGGATAAAAAACCCGTATATTCTGACAGCAGCAGCAAGCCGGTTAGCAATGCTATTGATATCATGTTTGCTTCGGTAATAAGGCAAATGCCCGGCGCCATGCGCTTTAACATCACACTGGCGGAAGGCAAACAAGGCACGGTGTATATTTTAGGTTACAGCGATAAAGAAACATATTACAAATACGATGCGCTGCAGTATGACCAATACAATGGCCAACTGCTTAGCCGCAACAATTACAGTGCGTTAAACAGGGGCGAAAAATTAATACAGGCTAACTACGATATACATGTGGGCGCAATTGGCGGCATACCGGGAAAAATTATTGCTTTTATTGTATCATTTATTGCGGGTTCATTGCCGGTTACAGGTTTCTTAATATGGTGGTGGAAGAGGAAGCCACGGCATTAATAGATACGAGCCGGAAAGCTAAAAGCCGGCGGAGGTTTGCAAAAAGTGCTGCTGCTTCCACATGCAAGGCAGCAGCACCATCCGGGAATACTTCACTATTTTATCAGTCCCAATGGCATGAACCATGCAACTCTCTTCCCCCGTTGCTTACAATAACAATACCATTAAGGTTGTTGGTTACAATCTTTCTGCCAAAACCTGATATTTCGCCGGGTATTTCGCCATTGGTTAAATGAAACCCATTCCCTTTTTCATAACAAAATATAACAGGTTTTACAAGTTCTTTATCTCCGGCAATACCTGTTACAGAACCGGTGTACGTACCCGGCTGACTAACCTGCACATTAATTGCAGCGAGATGGTCATCTACAAACTTTTCGCCAGTAGCATCAAACTGTAACCCTAATTCCTCCATTTTACTTTTAATAGTGTTTAACAATTCCTTGTCTGTATTTGCTGTTATTACTATATAAATATTGTTGAAAGTTTTCGCGCTACGTCCTTCTTTTGCAATAGCTGCACTTTTATTTTGTGCAATTACAGGACTGGTTACAAGGTATGCCGCTAATGCAACCGGAATAATGAATGCGTATTTTAATAAGTTACGCAACGGTGATTGTTTTTGGTTCATCATTTTAATTCGTAGTTTAATTTTTGAAGATGTAAACAGGTTTGCAAGCGGATACCCCGCTGTATTCAAACAACTGTTGAGTATATTAATCTGGTAATTTTTCTTGTCAATACCCGCCTGCAGTACGCTTTCATCTGCTATGTATTCCAGGTTAAGTTTAACGGAACTTCTTAATTTATACACTAAAGGGTTTATCCATAATAAAACGCAGGCGGCTTCTGCCAGCAATACATCAACAGTATGCCATTGTTTTATGTGAGCATTCTCATGTGCAATTACCTGCAAATACTCATCTTTTGAATATTGCTGCATATTAATGGCTGCATATTTAAAAAAAGAAAATGCCGGCAAATCATTGTTGTGATTTACATAATATACACCGTTAACATATTGCTTTTTATTAGCATCCAAAAGCCGGTATATTATAAGCAGTTTTTTTACAAATAAAAAAAGTGATATAAGCGAGATAAGTAAATAAAATATTGTCAAAACCTGCAGAAGCGAAAATGAAAAGCTTGCTGTAATTGTGCCATTTACACTTGTAAGTGTATTGCCGGGTATTGAGGCAGGATTTGCTTTTCCATACCCGTCAGCGACACCTAAGGTCATCACGGGAAATTTGCTGTGAACCAAGGAAAATATCTCTGACTGGGGCAATAAAGGAATTAAAAAAGAAAGTATTATAGTGGTATAAAAGAAAAACCTGTTAAGTACAAAAAACTTTTCTCTTCTTAGTAAAAACCAATACAACCCATAAAATAATATAAGTATAATATTTGCCTTTGCAATGTAAACCAGGAATGTTTCCATAATAATCAGCTTTTCTTTTCTTCGATCATTTTAATAATTTCTTTTAGTTCTTTCAGAGATATATCTTCTTCTTCCGCAAAAAAAGTAACGGCGTTTTTAATTGAGTTTCCAAACAAGCCTTTCACCAGTGGCTTAACCACCGTATTATTATAATGCTTTTGCGACACAGCAGCGGCATAGCGGTAAGACCCGCCAAAATCCTCAAAATTCAGGAACCCTTTGTCGGAGAGGCGACGCATAATAGTGGCTACCGTATTTATATGTGGTTTAGGTTCCGGCAACGTCTCTCTTACTTCCTTCGAGAATACAGGCCCCATTTGCCATACTACCTTCATAATAGCTTCTTCTTTTTCGCTTAATCTTTTCATGAAACAATATTACAACTATAATTGTAATTAAAAAACTACAATTGTAGTTAATGTTTTCAAAAAATGAAATATTAGAACCCTTTGTCATTAACATCATCAAAAAAGCTAAAAATTTAATTTAATACATGGTTATCCACACCCGGCGATAGGACATCAAAAAAGTGAAAAGTTTTGCACTGTGGCTAAATCAATACTTTCAAGCGGCTATATTGCGTTTTTTAGTGAATGAGGATACCTGTACCATCATACATTGCATTGATAGTGTTATGTACCGGTTGCAAGGCTTTTAAAAGCCTTTCTTCCAGGGACACATCTGCCAGCCAGTCCTCCCGTCAGCCCAAAAATGAAAAAAACATTGCTTTTTTGGATGACATTTCAGTTACCCCGGGCGCCTCAAACGAAAAAACAGCCCCGGTTGCTGTAAAAAAGCCTGCAAGAAATAATAAGCCGGTAAAAAGTGTTGCTGACAAAACAAACAACACAGAGTCACCCGCAAAGGCAGATCCTGCAAATACTGCCATGCTGCGGCTTAAATATGCTCCTATACTTGGCGTAGGGCCGGAGCAGCTAACCAACACGCTTCTGCTGCAAACCGTTGACCAATGGTGGGGTACCAGGTATTGCTATGGCGGCAATACAGGAGATTGTATAGATTGCTCAGCATTTACACAATTGATCTTAACGACAGTTTATAACACACATATTCCCCGGGTGGCACAAGATCAATACGACAGTTCGGAGAGGATTAAAGAAAGTAACCTTGCCGAAGGCGATCTTGTTTTCTTTCACACCACCGGCAGGGGCAAAAGCATTACACATGTAGGGGTTTACATTACCAATAACAAATTTGCCCATGCGTCTACTTCCGAAGGAGTGGTGATTACCGATCTTGATGATCCTTACTGGAAACAGCGGTACCGTGGTGCAGGCAGGGTTATTTACCAGTAGCGCTTCCGCGCAGTTACCCAAGAAATAAAAAAACCTGCATTTTTATCTCTTTTGCCGTTTTATCAATCATTTACCATAAAAAATTTTATTTAACGGGTTCTTTTCAGCAACTTCAATACGTAGTAACCTGATTTTGGATATGAAAAGAATTTTAACGCTGGCTTTCTGCTTTTTCCTCGTTTTTTCATCCCTTGCCCAAAGCAAACATCTTTACCCAAGCGTTTTTTGGGAAATTACAGGTAACGGTCTTAAAAAGCCGTCTTACCTGTTTGGCACTATGCACGTAAGCAATAAAATGGTATTCCATTTAAGTGATTCATTTTATAATGCAATTGAGGGTTGTGATGAAGTTGCGCTGGAACTCAACCCCAAGCACTGGCAACCCGATATGATAAATTTTGAGGCAGCCCAGGCTACGTTGGACAATTACATGAAAAGTGGTAACAGCGATTTTATAACCGAAAATTCTTTTAAGATTGAAGATTATTCAGATGACCTGAAAGACGCACTTACCGAACAGCCAGTACAGATAAATGGCCTGTTATACCGCACACAGCAACAAACTGCCGATTATGAAGAAAACACTTATTTAGACCTTTATATTTACCAAACCGGCAGGAAACTTGGTAAAAAACCCGGCGGTGCCGAAGACTACTATGAAACGGAAAAGATTGTATTTGAAGCCTACCGGGATATGGCAAAGGACAAAAACAAGAAACAGCCCGACACGGACGGCGCCTCTGATTATGACATTCAGAAAAAGATACAGGATGCATACCGCAACGGTGATCTTGACATGCTGGACTCTCTTGAAAAGTTCCAGTTTAATTCGCCGGCATTCGTAGAAAAATTCCTTTACAAACGCAACGAAATACAGGCAAACTCTATTGATACCATACTCAAAAAAAATTCTCTTTTTGTCGGGGTGGGCGCAGCCCATTTACCAGGCCCCAGGGGCGTAATTGAACTGCTGCGTAAAAAGGGGTATAAGCTTCGCCCTATTATAATGCAGAACAGGGATGCTGCGAGAAAGGACGCTATAGACAAAATGCGGGTACCTGTAACCTTTCAACCAGTAGCTACAGGTGACAGCATGATAACAATGCTTATGCCCGGCCCTTTATACAATAAAAACACAGGTAAACAGGGTGGCAGCAATAGCTGGCAGTATGCTGATATGGATAACGGCAGTTATTATATGCTTACCCGCGTAAAAACACATGCGCCATTACTGGGCCAGTCTGAAAACGACGTGATGAAAAAGGTAGATAGCATGCTGTATGAAAATATACCGGGCAAAATTATAAGCAAGGCACAAATAACAAAAAATGGTTACCCCGGCTATGATATTACCAACAGGACACGCCGCGGCGATTTACAGCGCTATAACATAATTGTTACACCTTTTGAAATACTTGTGTTTAGAATGAGTGGTAACGATGATTATGTGGCAGGTAAGGAAGCAGATACCTTTTTTGGTTCCATCAATATAAAAAACAAAAAACAAGGCTGGCAAAACTTTACCACCGCCGGCGGAGGGTTTACACTACAGATGCCAGAGCAGCCAAACGTGATGCTGAATGCAACCACTGCTGACAATATTGACCGCTGGGAGTATGAAGCGGTTGATTCGGCGACAGGCAACGCTTATGCTGTATGGAAGAAAAGCGTTATGAACAATGATTTTCTGGAAGAAGACACATTTGACCTTTCGCTTATTGAACAAAGTCTTAAACGCAGCGATGTTATTGACAAAGAAGTAAACAGGAACTTTGGCGCTGTTGACGGGTATAAATCACTGGGTATGCAGTTCCTCCTAAAATCAGGCGGCTTGCTGTACGCCGAAGCCGTACTGCGTGGGCCGCATTACTATTTACTGCTGCAACGCAATAATAAAAATACCGGCAGAGATGAAAAATTTTTTCAATCTTTTACTTTACATAATTTTATATATCCTGCGCCTGCCCTGTTCCACGATACCTTACTACACTTTTCCGTAAAAACGCCCGTTAAACCCGTGTTTGATGCCCGGCTTATGAGTATGGTAAGCGAGGCCTTGCACGATGAAGCGTATAACGCTGCAGCCAACCGATATAATTACTGGCCAAGAGACAGGTACGCCACTTTTAGCAGTGATTCCACAGGGGAACTGGTACAGGTAAGCGTTACAGAATATCCTAAATATTACTACGTTAAAGATTCTGCTACCTTTTGGAGCACACGGCTTGGCATAAAAGATTATTATACTGATGATGACGATGATGATCTTGTATTAAAATCAAAAGAGTTTGTAAAAATCAGCGATTCATGTAAGGGATACAAATTGGTGTACACAGATACCAATACCATAAGACAAATAACCAGCTATGCTTTATTAACAGGCAACCGTCTTTACCGTGTTACTGCAGTTGGTGATACCATACAAAACCCGGCAGGTTTTATAGCATCATTTCTTAAAACATTCCGACCGGATACAGACAAACCGGGCCCTTCTATTTTTAAAGATAAGCTGGATGAATTTTTTACTGATTTCTACAGCAGCGATTCACTGGTTAAGCAGTATGCCAATAACGCGATTACGTTCGTAAAATTCGGCCCAAATGGAATTAACCGGCTTGTGGGCGCCATTAATAACCTTACTTATACCGACAAAGATTATTTTGAACTTAAATCAAAACTGATTGCCGGGTTAGGGTATATAGACGACAGTACCAGCACTGATGAAGTAGTAGCCGCACTTGATACTATTTACAATAAAACAGCCGACACAAGCTATTTCCAGAACGAAGTGCTTACTGCACTGGCAAGATTAAAAACCAAAAATTCGTATGCGCTGTTAAAAAACCTGCTAATGCAGGATCCTCCTGTATTTGACAACAGCGTTGAGTACACCTCCTTCTTCGAATATTTTGAGGATTCACTGGCATTAACAAAAACACTCTTTCCTGATATACTGCAGTTAGGCACCATAGAAGATTATAAAGCCCCCGTTACCAATCTTTTGCGCATTATGGTTGACAGTGGTTTTGTGGCCGCCAACGATTATGAGCCATATTATAACAAGCTGTATTTTGATGCAAAAATTGAACTAAAAAAACAACAAAGCAGTGATGAAAAACTTATGCAGAAAGAAAGCAGCAGTGATAACAACGATGTAACAGCATCGCAATACAGCTTTGGCGGCAGGCGCAGCTTTGGCAACTTCAGGATTAACTTGAGAGATTACGCCGGCGGAAATGATGCTGCTATTGGCATTAATGATTACTCGGTTTTATTGTCCCCGTTTTATGATACTCACCCTGCAGTGCCAAAATTTTTTGACAAGCAGTTACAGTCAAAAGATATCGGAGTAAGGCTGGATGCTGCAATACTTTTAATACGCAACAATAAAAAAATTGCCGACAGTATTTTACTGCAGATTGCTGATAAGGAAAAATACCGCGCTAAACTTTTGCAGGAGCTGGAAGACATAAAACATACAGAACTTTTCCCCTCAAAATACCGCAACCAGGATTCGGTAGCAAGAGCTGTATTGCTGAATGACAAGGAAGTTGACAAGTTTTACGCCATTGAATATAAAGGCAGGCAATTTGTTACTACAGGAAACGATAGCGGTTATGTTTATTTTTACCAGTATAAACTTAATAAGGATGATGAGTGGCACATAGGCCTTAGTGGCCTGCAGCCAGCCGATACCGGTAAAGTATCGTCAAATAATATGCTGGTAAAAATGACAGGCCGTAAGTTAAAACCTGCAATGCCTGAAAGTGAGCAGTTTAATGACCAGCTTACGCGGCTTATTTTTGAACAGCACAAAAGTGCGCAAAACTTTTTTGAAGACAATAATAACTACGGCTATTTAAGCAGGCGGTATTTAAGCGGCAGGTAAAAACCACTCCGCCTTTTATTTACCGGGCATCAAATCGTAGCGCTGTTCCGTTAATGCTTTGCCAAACGCTGTTGAAGGCCGTTCTTCCGTTAATGTAAAGCCCGCTCGCTTATATAACGCAGCAGCAGTTTGTTGCTCGATAGTTGTCCACAGGTAACAGTGTGTGTACCCTGCCTCCTTTAAAAAATCCATAAAAAGCTGTATCATTTTTTTACCAATTCCTATGCCCCTGTAAGCAGGCAATAGAATAAAATACCGCAATTGTGCTGTGTTGCTATCCCTGTGCATCAGTAATAAAAAACCAATAATCGTATTGGCGTGTTCGCATATCCACACCCTGTCTTTTTGAGGATTATACTGCTTGTAAAATTCGCAAAGCCCCTGCGCTACATAGGTTTCAAAAGCTATGCTGTAGCCATATTCGCGGGCATACATACTGCCATGCAAATATGTAATATAGCCAATATCGCCCGGCTCAGGCGTCGTTCTTATAGTTATGTCTTCCGGCATTATGTTCCCGCGGGCCATTTCAGCTTATTGTTTTTGATAATATTTTATTTATCTCTGCCATGTGGTACACCAGTTTCTCCCGTTCATCTACCAGCAGCATTTCAAGCAACTTCTTTATTTCCTCATCCTGCACAGCATTAAGCGCCTCAAATTCCCTTTTCCCCTGCGTTGTTAATGACAGGTGCACTGAACGGCCATCCTGCACTGAACGTTTTTTTGCCACCAGCTTTTTAGCAACAAATATTTTAAGTATCCGGCTCAAATATCCCTTGTCAATCCCTGTTGAAGCAATAATATCACCTGCCTGTATGTTTTCATTATGGTATATTTCATACAATATCCTTGCTTCGGGCAAAGTATAATTGCTGTGCAGTATGTACTTGTCAAGTAAGCCGGTAACCCGCGTATAAAACCTGTTAAAAACGCGTACCTCGGCAATATTTTTCTGGAGCATGCACAAATATAAATATAGTTGACAAAATCAACCAATTTTTATTTACTACTATAAAAATTTGCAAGCGGCTAAAAAACTATATCACTAACTTTAAGCGTCACCAGATAAAATTTTCACTAAACAATTACGGTTGTATGTCAAACAATTCACAAGCATCTAGAAGAAAATTTCTACAGCAAATTGGCAGTACCAGCCTTTTGCTGGCATCAAGCCCGCTGGCAAGCCTTGCGGCAAAAGAAAAGGCTGAAGAGCGCATTTTACGCTACAGCAAAAAATTTTCTGCCAACGACCAGGTTAATGTAGCCGTAATAGGCTTTGGCATACAAGGCCACATGGATATTGGTACGGCGCTAAAAGTACCGGGGGTAAAAATGGTAGCTGCATGCGACCTTTATACAGGCAGGCTTGAAAATGCCAAAGAAATGTATGGAAACGATATTTTTACCACCAAAAATTACCAGGAAATTCTTGACAGGAAAGATGTGGATGCCGTAATAATTGCCACCGCTGACCATTGGCATGCCCGCATTACAAAAGACGCTCTTAAAAAGGGGAAGCATGTTTATTGTGAAAAACCAATGGTACATTATATAAGCGAGGGCATGGGCGTTGTAGAAGCTGCAAAAGCCGCCAAATCAGTTATACAGGTGGGCAGCCAGCGCGTAAGCAGTATTGTGTTTGCTAAAGCAAAAGAACTGCTGGCCAGTGGTGAAATAGGCAAGCTGAATATGGTAAATGCCGTATATGACAGGCAAAGCGCTATAGGTGCGTGGGAATATACTATGCCCGATGACGCATCGCCTGAGACGGTTGACTGGAACAAATACGTTGAAGGCATGAACAAACAGCCATGGGACCCCAAAAAGTTCTTCTGGTGGCGCAATTACCGCGATTTTGGCACCGGGGTTGCAGGCGATCTTTTTGTACACCTTTTGAGCGGGACCCATTTTATTACCAACTCCAAAGGGCCTGAAAGAATATTCTCAGCCGGCCAGCTAAGCTACTGGAAAGACGGACGAGATGTGCCGGATGTAATGACAGGCATTATACAATACCCGGATTCGCCTGAGCATCCTGCGTTTGAGCTTACCCTCCAGGTAAACTTTATAAGCGGAACCGGTGGCTCTGAATCAACAAAATTCGTGGGTGAAGAAGGGGTGATTGAAATTAAAAATAACGGGCTTACTGTACATCACAGCATTTTGCCGAAAGCACCCGGCTTTGGGGGGTACGACGCCGTATTTACTTATCCTAAAGCCATGCAGGAAAAGCTTGCCCAGGAATACAATCAAAAGTATACCGCGGAGGATAAAAAAGCACCTGTTAAGCCGGACATTAATTTTAAGGCGCCTCCCGGCTATAATGAACACTTAGACCATCACACTAACTTCTTTGATTCAGTACGCACAGGCAAACCGGTTGTTGAAGATGCCGTATTTGGCTTTCGTGCGGCTGCCCCTGCCCTTGCGTGCAACGCCAGCTATTTTGAAAAGAAAATTATTAACTGGGACCCGGTAAACATGAAGCTTAAAGCTTAGCATAGCGCCGTTATTGCTTTAATAATGGCCGTAATACTTTCCACACGTTGGAGGCGACAATCCTGGCGCCTTCAGCGGTGGGATGTATGCCGTCACGCTGGTTTAACTGCGGTATTCCTCCAACACCATCCAATAAAAAAGGTACCAGCGCCATTTTGTTTTTAACAGCAAGTTGCGGAAATATGGTTTTAAACTGGCTTGCGTAATCAGCGCCCATGTTAGGCGGTACCTGCATACCCAGCATCACCAGTTTTGCTTCGGGATATTCCAGTTTTACTGTATCAATAATTGCCTGCAGGTTTTTAATGGTTTCCTTTACAGGTATGCCCCGCAGCCCGTCATTAGCGCCCAGTTCCAGCACAAAAACATCTACTTTTTGTTTTAAAACCCAGCCAATGCGGTTTTTTCCGTCTGCAGAAGTCTCGCCGCTCAAGCCGGCGTTTACCACTTTGTAAGCAAGCTGTGCAGAATCTATTTTATACTGCACTATTGCAGGGAATGCCTGTGCGGAAGGGTCTTCAAGCCCATACCCTGCTGTAAGGCTGTTGCCAAAAAAAAGTATGATTTGTTTTTGAACAGAAGCTGCGGATTCGCCTGCTGGTTTTTGTACCGCGGCGCCCTGTTGCCCGCCTTCAGACTTGTTTTCTCCACAGGAAGATAATATAAAAGCGATTACAACTGTGATGATGACTTGTATATGCCTTACCCGCATTTTTTATTCATTTTTCTTGTTTATTTATTCATTTTTTAAGACTTGTACATTCACTCTCAAACATCTTTTCTTAACACTTCAAGCGGCGGTTTGTTGAGGATGCCATTGCTGTTTAGCAGCCCTATTATTATGGTTAGCACAACAACGGCAGCAAACAGTATTATAGCCGGCCCCGCACTTACCATGTATGGCAAATGAAAGCTATAGTTTGCCAGCAGCCAACTGCCAGCCACGGCTATAAGTATGCCTGTGAGCGCCGACAAAGCGCCAAGAAAAAAATATTCCAGCGAGTTGATGGCCAGCACCTGCCTGCGCTTTGCGCCGAGGGTACGCAGCA
>DASZUX010000406.1:0-6750 GCA_035547455.1 Chitinophagaceae bacterium | reverse complement strand
ACCGGGTTACTTACACAAAGCCGTTTTAAGGTATCAGCACAAAGCGCCAGTAACCGCATACCTTTTTATACCGATTTCTTTTTTGAAAGCGTGCCCGACGAATTTATTGATGTGCACAGCGCCGACTGGAAATGGGATGATAAATCAACCTACATACCCATGATTGTGCCTAACATGTTTTTAACCCTGTATAATTTTGGCTTTGCACCGTCCCAGGGTCTCCCGCAGCTATCGCCGGAACTGGTAAAAAGTCTTATTATACGCATTAACATCAGCGGGCCAAAGGGTACGGTAACGTATAATGGTAAAGTAGTAGGTTTTAGCGACAGGATATCGTCAGTACTGGTTCCACAACCGTTTATGGATTGGGCAAATGCTAATTTTGGTTATGCACAGGGAGAAAAACCATCCCGCATAATTATCAAAACAAAAGACCCCGGCGATCCTCTGCTGGTTGACTATTTAAAAAACCACGGCCTTACCACAGATGCTGATAAAACACGTTTTAGCAAAATAAGGCAGGTGGTTAATATAGTAGTAAGTTTTTCCTGGGTTACGGGCGCAGTAATGCTGCTTTTTGCCCTGCTTGTATTTGCCCTGTTTATACAATTAACTATTGCTTCTGCAAAGAATGAAATACAACTGCTTATTACGCTCGGTGCCGGCCCCAAACAGTTGCGGAAATTTTTAATGAAGCAGTTTTTCCCGCCCAATATTGCTATAGCAGCAGCATCTCTTGGCATAGTTGCAGGGTTCCAGGTATGGGTACGCAACCTGCTGCAAATGCAGAACATTTATGTAAGCCCCGTAATATCGCTGTACACAGTGGCAACAGCAGTCTTTGTATTACTGGTATTGTGGATAGTTAACCTTTCTGCCATTACCAGGTATATACGTTACCAGTAGCAGGTTAATCAATCATTTTAATTACATCCAGGTTATTGTTAAGCACTGCCATTTTAGCCAGGTAGCCTTCCCTTATCAATCCTGTCTTGTCACTAATGTTCATTACCCTTGCAGGGTACAGGCTGCACATGCGTAGAGCCTCGGGCAGGGGCACACCTGCATAGTGCACAAGGTTGTATACTGCCTTACCCATTGTTAAGGCCGAGCCGCTTAAAATACCGTTACTGGTGTATTTATCACCTTCAAATACATGCTGGTAGTAACCAGTACCTGTTTCGGTTACCGAATCGGTTATAACAAACAACCTTTCATCCATCATCTTTTTTGCCACCCGTATAGCGGCATAATCAACATGGTGGCCATCAGGTATAATGCTTGCACATACACCCGGGTGGTTGAAGCAGGCAGCAACAAGCCCCGGTGCGCGATGCTGCAGCGGGCTCATGGCATTGTAAAGGTGTGTTGCGGCAGCAATGCCTTTATCAAAAGCAGTATTCGCCTGCTCGTAGGTGGCGTTGCTGTGCCCGGCAGAAATGACAATATCGTACGATTGAATTAATTCAATTACTTCATCTGACATCAATTCCGGGGCAAGAGTAATTATTTTAATTACACCCTTGCCGTATTCAAGCAGCTCCTGTGCCTGCCCGATAGTAGGTGCAAATATCCAGTCTTCTTTATGAGCGCCCCGTTTTACAGGGTTTATCCAGGGCCCTTCCACATGCAGGCCAAGCACCCCTTTACCTTTCCTCTTCCAGTATGCACGTATTGCATCAATACAGTCAAAGATTACAGGATAAGGGTTGGTAGCCACGGTGGGCATACAATAAGCGGCCCCCCCGTTAGCGCTGTATTTATATATCTCCTCAACACTTTGTGCATCAGGGTACACCGCCAGCAGGCGGCCATGGCTGCCGTACAGTTGCAAATCAATAAAAGCGGGTACAATAAAAGCGCTGCCAAAGTCAATTATTGGTATATCGCTTTCTATGGAAACAACAGGCAAAACGTTTTTAATATCATTATCCTCCACTATTATTCCATGGTGCGGCAACATTTCCTTACCATTAAAAACCTTATCGGCTGTGTAGCATACGGCATTATTCATTGGCAATAATAAATTTATCAGCGTCTTTCCAAAACGGAAATTTTGTACGCACTTCGTTAAGTTTATCTTTTTCCAGCGTTATAGTAAAAATATCTTCTTCATGTAATTTTTCATACAACACATCTCCAAGGGGGCCAATTACCATGCTGTTACCATTATGGTAAATAGTATTACCATCATTACCTACACGGTTTACAGCCACTACATAACACTGGTTTTCTATGGCGCGGGCAATAAGTAATGTCCTCCAGGCATGTATGCGCCTTTCAGGCCAGTTTGCTACGTACACCAATACATCATATTCAGGCGCTTTATTTTCTATTACTTCACCGGCCGAAAAACCCGCCTGCTGCCTTGCCCATACCGGAAAACGCAGGTCGTAACATACCTGCAGGTTTATCTTCCATCCTTTAACAGATGCTATAAGCCTTTTGCTGCCTGCTGTATAATGTTCGTGCTCTTGCCCGTAGGCAAACAAATGCCGCTTGTTATAATATCCATAGTTACCATCGGGCAGCATCCAAATAAGCCGGTTATAGTATTCTGAATTATCTTCAATAATTAAGCTGCCTGTTATTATCACCTTTTTTTCAACAGAAAGTTTTTTCATCCAGTGCATGGCTTCTCCATCCATCTTTTCTGCAAACAATTCCGGCTGCATACTAAACCCGGTGCTGAACATTTCAGGCAATACCACTACTTCTGTCTTTTCCTGTATACCCAGCACTTTTTCACGCAGCATAATGAGATTGGCAAGTTTGTTTTCCCAGTGCAGGTTAGTTTGCACAAGCGTGAAGGTGAGTGAAGACATCATGGAACTATTAAGGTATAAAAGTAAAAAATCCTGCTTCATTACAAAGCAGGATTTTGCCTGTAAATAAAAAAACTTCTTATTCTTGTTTACTGACTTGTTTTGTATATTTTTTTGTGTTATAAAGAACAGTATATAAGCGCGGAGAAGGGCCAAGGGATGTATAAGTTCAGGAATATGTTTTACGGTCACCCTGCCAGTTTCTTGAGCATTCCTTTACACCAGGTATTTTGCCGCCCTTTCAAGGTCTTCAGGCGTATCAATTTCAACACCCATGTAATCTACAATTACCATCTTAAGTGGTATCCCGTTTTCCAGGTAACGCAGGCATTCAATTTTTTCAGCGCTTTCCAGCGGCGTCATGGGCCAGTTGGTAAAGTTCATCAGGGCCTGTTTGCGAAAAGCATACACACCAATATGTTCATAATAAACAACAGGTATGCTTTTGTTTCTTGCATAAGGTATTACAGAGCGGCTGAAGAATAAGGAATTACAGTTTTTATCTACCGTTACTTTCACATAGTTAGGGTCGGCAATAAACTGTTCATCCTTTAGTACCTGCATCAGGCTTGCCACCTGTACCGCCTGGCCTTCCTCGCCTTCAAAAACGTTCAGTAATTTTTGCAGAGGCTCCTTTTTTACAAAAGGCTCATCGCCCTGTACGTTTACTACAATATCTACCTCCATATCTGCCACCGCTTCTGCAATCCGGTCGCTCCCGCTTTCGTGCTGTTTTCTGCTCATAACAGCTTTACCGCCATTTGCCGTTATCTCCTTGTAAATAATATCACTGTCAGTTGCCACAATCACATCATCAAATAACCCTGTTGCCACGGTATTATCGTAAGTATGGCGTATCACTGTTTTAGTGCCCAGTATTTGCATAAGCTTTGCATGAAAGCGTGTAGCCGCATAGCGGGCCGGTATTAGCGCTGCTTTTTTCATCCTCTGATTTGCGGCAAAGATAACCACCACGTTCCTATGAAAAGAGGTTTGTTTTTTATAGGATTTTTATGCTGTCATGATATTGCACACCTCTTCTTAATACTGCTGAAAGTTTTGTGAAAATCGGCGAATAAAAATTTGAAGTGATATATTTTTCTTCATCTTTCCATTGATTATTATACTACCTGCTGCGCATTTATAAAAACAAAACTCCCCGCATGAAAAAAGTATTATTGCTGGCATGCCTTGCAGGTAATGGATTATTGCAGGCACAGGATGTATTAACCGCCAAATGGGTGGCGCAACCCGTAACCATTGACGGTATTGCTGCCGAATGGCACCAACCCCTTAATTTTTACGATGATGAAACTAAGCTGCTGTTTGCTATTGCAAACGACAGTGCCAATTTGTACCTGTGTTTTGAGGCTAAGGATAACATGACGGAAACGAAAATTATGCGTGCCGGTATGCGTATTGAACTGGATGTGAAAGGCAGGAACGGGCGTAATGCAGGCATTGATTTTCCACTGCCGCCCAAAGAGCGGAACATAGAAGAAGATGCCGGTGAGCCACGAAAGACTGAAGGAGATACAAGCGGTACGCCGGGCAGATTTGGCGGCTACCGGGGTGCCGACCCTGCTGCTTTCAGGCAAAGGTTTTTAACCAATAACATAACAATGGAGTTAAAAGGGTTTGCCACCGTTAACGGTATTATACCGGTTAGGGGCAGGGCCATAAGTGCTGCAATGAACTGGGATGATGCCGGCAACCTTTACTATGAGGTGGCTATACCCGTTAAAGAATTGCTGGATGATGGTTATACAGAAGAGGATATACAAAAAGAAATAGCACTGCATGTAACGGTAAATGGTTTAACCGGGGGCGGGGGCAGCGAGGGTGGCGGGAAAGGTTTTGGCGGCGGCGGCATGGGACGAGGTGGCATGAGAGGCGGCGGTATGCACGGGGGAGGAATGCGTGGCGGTAATGGGCAGGGTGGAGCAATGGGTAGTAACAGGAGCAACCTTTTTCAAAAAACCTCATTTAAGCAAAAGTTTGTGCTGGGTACAAATACTCAGCAATAGCAGGCTATTTTTGCACGGTTGCAGTGCTTTGGTACTGTAACCGTACAAACTATGTGGCAGGAACTTGCGCAGCAAATTAATAAGGGTGGTATAAAAGCAGTAGCAAGGGCTATATCCCTTGTTGAAAATGCTGCGCCCGGTTATGAAATGTTGTTGCAGCAGCTTAACATTTTACCAGCTGGTATTATTGGTATTACAGGGGCACCCGGCGCAGGCAAAAGCACCATTACCGATGCCCTTACCGGTGAATATATTAAAGCCGGTAAAAAAGTGGGCATATTGTGTGTTGACCCGTCAAGCCCGTTTACCATGGGTGCAGTATTAGGCGACAGGGTACGCATGCGCGAATGGTTTAACCATCCGCAGGTGTATATACGCTCCCTTGCTTCGCGGGGCATGCTGGGTGGCCTTAGCCCGGCTATAATTGAAACCGCGGATATATTAAAGGCTGCGGGTTATAATACTATAATTATTGAAACAGTAGGCGTAGGACAGAGCGAGGTAGAGATTGCCGGCCTTGCCGATGCCACCGTAGTAGTTATGGTACCTGAAGGCGGCGACGAAGTACAGGCTATGAAGGCTGGCCTGATGGAAATAGCTGACATATTTGCAGTGAATAAAGCAGACCGCCCCGGTGCAGATACGTTTGTTAAAAACCTGCACCTGGCGCTGGCGCCGGCATTAAGGAAAGGACAGCCCGAAATACCAATATTGAAAACTGTTGCCCTGCAAAAAGAAGGCATTGCAGCCCTGTATGAAAAAATAACGGCGCATATTGCAGGCGCATCTTCTACCCTAAAAAAATACCGGTTGCTGGCAGAAAGGGCTTACCAGCTTATACAGCAAAAGCGCATGCGTGACATCAGCAGGCAGCAGCTTGAACAAATAATAAAGGAAGAGAGCCGTGATGATTTTAACCTGTATAACTTTATTGAACGGTTTTAATAAAAATATGCTGTTTTATAAGGGTAGCGCACCTGGTACATTTCCCGCACCTTTTGCAGTATAAAACTGCGCAGTGTGTCAATATTAGTACGTTCTGTAGCAGAAATAAATACACAGTTTCCTTCTGTTGTTTCTTCCCATCTTTCACGCAGTTCACGCAGTATTTCCTGTTTTACACCGGGCTCCAGCCAGGGGTCAAAGTTTTTTTCTGCGTACAGGTCAATCTTATTCAATACCAAAAGAACAGGTTTATTAAATGCATTTAATTCCTGTAATGTTTTATTTACTACGCCAATCTGTTCCTCGTACCGCGGATGCGACACATCAACTACGTGCAACAGAATATCTGCCTCCCGCACTTCATCAAGCGTGCTTTTAAAACTTTCAACAAGATGGTGGGGCAACTTACGTATAAAACCTACAGTATCGCTCAGCAGGAAAGGTGTATTTTCAAACACTACCTTTCTTGTAGTAGTGTCAAGGGTGGCAAACAATTTATTTTCGGCAAATACTTCGCTTTTGCTTAGCAGGTTCATAAGGGTACTTTTGCCAACGTTTGTGTAGCCCACCAGCGCTACACGTATAAATTCTCCCCGGTCCTTGCGCTGTGTAAACATTTGTTTGTCTATTTCCGCCAGCCTTTTCCGCAAAAGGGATATTTTGTCTTTTACAATACGCCGGTCTGTTTCAATTTCTGTTTCACCCGGTCCTCTGCTGCCTATGCCGCCACCCTGCCGTTCAAGGTGCTTCCACATCCCCCTAAGCCGCGGAAGAATATATTGGTACTGGGCCAGCTCCACCTGCACCTTAGCCTGTGCTGTTCGGGCACGGCTTGCAAATATGTCTAATATAAGGTCGCTCCTGTCAATTACTTTTATCTTAAGTTCATCATGTATGTTGCTTAACTGGCTGCCTGTAAGTTCATCATCAATTTTGGCAAGGTTAACGCCCCT
>DASZUX010000405.1:0-13540 GCA_035547455.1 Chitinophagaceae bacterium | reverse complement strand
AAATTGCAAAATTCAGGGCAACGGAAGATGCGGAGAAATCCATGGCCAAAACAGGAAAGAAATAATTGCTGTGCTTTACACAATACTTTTTACAAGGCCTCCTTCTACCCTTATTGCTGCGCCATTGGTAGCGCTGGCAAGCGGGCTGCAATAATACACTACCGTGGTAGCAACCTCATCAACATTGGCAAAACGTTGCAGTAATGATGTTGGTCTTGCTGTTTTAAAAAAACCTTGTTCCGCTTCTTCGGCAGTAACATTATACGTCTTTGCAAGGTTGGCTAAAAAATCACCCGCACCGGCAGATTTTGTGGGGCCGGGCATAATAGTATTTACAGTAACACCTGTGCCTTTGGTAAGTTCTGCCAGCCCGCGGCTTACAGCCAGTTGCGCTGTTTTTGTCATGCCATAATGTATCATTTCCTGTGGTATAAATATGGCCGACTCGCTGGAGATAAAAATAATACGTCCCCAATTTTGTGCTATCATTTTTGGAAACAGGTAACGGCTTAGCCGCACACCACTCATAACATTTACTTCAAAAAACCTAAACCAGTCTTCATCTTTAATATTTTCAAAAGCAACAGGCTCAAAAATGCCAACGTTATTTACCAGTATATCAATATGCGGCAATGCGTTTATTAGTTTATCAACATCATCTGCCTTGCTGAAATCGGCGGCAATGCCCAGCACACTGCCTGCAGGATATAATGTTTTTAATTCGCTTATTGCTTTTTCAACGCTGGCTTCCGTACGCCCGTTTATTACCACGGTAGCGCCTTCTTCAATAAATCTTTTTGCAATAGCATGTCCAATGCCGCTGGTAGAGCCGCTGATAAATACTGTTTTGCCTGTAAGCTGTAAATCCATAGGTAAATGTTTTTGTAAAATTAACCACAGTACAGGCAAGTTTGTAAGTTAAGTCTGTGTAAGTCCGTGTACATAAAGTATAACACACAAAAAAACTGCGCAGCATTTTGTACCTTTGCGGCGCCTTTATGAATTTACAGGTTCTGCTTGATAAGTATCAACAAAATTCCCGCCTTTTTAAGTTGGCGGAAAGGCTTCTTTTTGCAGACCCTCAAAAAATATTTCTTAAAAACTTACAGGGCAGCAGCGCCGAGTTTGTAGTAACTGCAGTGTTTACACATCCCGGTACCGGCGGGCTTAACCACCTTGTTGTATTGAATGATGCGGAAGAAGCAGCCTATTTTCACAATACGCTTGAAAATCTTACACAGGCACTGGACTTGTTCTATTTTCCTTCTTCGTTTAAAAACCGTAAGAATTTTAAGCTGCTAAACAGCAGCCATGTAATGCTGCGTACTGAGGCACTTACAAAACTTTCTGCCGGTGGCAATAAAAAAATAATTGTTACCTATCCCGAAGCGTTGTTTGAAAAAGTAGTGCTGCCAAAAACGCTCAGCGGCAACATCATCAATATTAAAACAAACGATACCATCAATCTTGACGGCCTGTTGGAATTGTTTGTAATGTACGGTTTTGTGCGTACTGATTTTGTGTACGAGCCAGGCCAGTTTGCCCTTCGCGGAGGCATACTGGATATTTACTCCTTTGGTAACGAAAAGCCTTACCGTGTTGAGTTGTTCGGTAACGAGGTGGATAGTATTCGCCTGTTTGACCCGGAAAGCCAGTTGAGTGAACGCAAACTGCTGCAGGTATCCATCATTCCTAATATAGAAACCCAGTTTGAAAGCGATGAGAAGGTTACACTGCTGGAATTTTTGCCGGGTAATACAGCGGTATGGCTAAAAGACTGGGATGTAATAAAAGAAAAGATACTGGAGCAGGAAGAAGACCTTGGCGCTTTTCTGAAACTGGCGGAAGATAACCCAAGGTTTGCCGAGCCGCAGGATGACAGCGACGAAACAAAAATATTAAAGCACGTTAAGCTGGAAGATTTTACGCCCGCTGCCACTATTGAGCGGCAGGTGCAGCAAAGGCATATTGTAGAGTTTGGTTATAAGCCATATTTTGCCGTAGCTTCTGTTGCAGGCAGTAGCCCGGATGGTATTTCCTCCCCTGCAGGCGGAGGTTGGGAGGAGGCTTTTAAAACAAAATCCCAGCCGCCTTTTAACCGGCAATTTGAGCTGCTGATACGCGACCTGAAAAGCCACGAAACGAAAGGCTACAGCATTTTTATTTTTGCCGAGCAGGCAAAGCAGTTGGAGAGGCTGCATTCCATCTTTAACGATTTGAATACTGAAATACAGTTTACACCTGTAGCCACCGGTATTCACGAAGGGTTTATTGATGACGATTTAAAAGTAGTATGCTATACTGACCACCAGATTTTTCAGCGGTACCATAAATACAAGGTAAAACAGGCATATAACAAAAACAAGGCGCTTACCCTAAAAACGTTGCGCGAGTTGCAGCCGGGTGATTTTGTTACCCATATTGACCATGGTGTGGGTACATACAGCGGCCTGCAAAAGCTGGAAATAAATGGTAAAATGCAGGAAGCTGTGCGCATTATTTATAGGGATAGCGACATACTATATGTAAATATTAACTCACTTCACAAAATTTCAAAATATACCGGCAAGGAAGGTTCTGTACCAAAAATTAACAAGCTGGGCAGCGATGCATGGGCGAAGCTGAAAGAGAAAACCAAAACGAAAGTTAAGGAAATCGCCTTCGACCTCATCAAGCTGTATGCACAGCGTAAGGCGCAGCAGGGCTTTGCCTTTTCGCCTGACAATTACATGCAAACCGAGCTGGAAGCCAGCTTTATTTACGAGGATACGCCAGACCAGGCAAAAGCTACTGCCGATGTAAAGAAAGATATGGAGTCTCCATCACCCATGGACAGGCTGGTGTGTGGCGATGTTGGGTTTGGTAAAACGGAAATAGCTATACGTGCGGCATTTAAAGCCTGTGTTGATGGTAAGCAGGCAGCAGTACTGGTACCCACCACCATTCTTTCTTTTCAGCATTATAAAACATTTAGCGAAAGACTTAAAGATTTTCCCGTAACCGTAGATTATATTAACCGCTTTAAATCTGCCAAAGAAAAAAAAGAAACCCTTAAAAAGGTAGAAGAGGGTAAAATTGACATAATTGTTGGCACGCATGGCCTGCTGGGCAAGGAAGTTAAGTTTAAAGACCTCGGTATAATGGTTGTAGACGAGGAACAAAAATTTGGCGTGGGCCACAAAGAAAAGCTGAAGACGCTGAAGACAAATGTAGATAGCCTTACGCTGACTGCCACGCCCATACCACGCACATTGCAATTTAGTTTGATGGGCGCCAGGGACTTAAGCATTATTAACACACCGCCGCCTAACAGGCAACCTATACAAACTGAAGTACAGGTATTTAACCCCGACATTATACGGGATGCAATATATTATGAAACAGAACGGGGCGGGCAGGTGTTCTTCATTCACAACCGGGTGCAGGGCCTGGCAGAAATGAAGGCGCTGATACAGGGCCTTTGCCCTGACTTAAGTATAAGTTATGCGCACGGGCAGATGGAAGGGCATGAACTGGAGGAGAAGATACTTGATTTTATTGACCGCCGTTATGATGTGCTGGTATGCACCAATATTGTAGAAAGTGGTGTGGATATACCCAACGTTAACACAATCATCGTTAATAACGCTCACCATTTTGGCCTGAGCGATTTGCACCAGTTACGTGGCAGGGTAGGACGCAGCAATAAAAAAGCATTCTGTTATTTGCTTGCGCCGCCTATGAGCACCCTGCCTGCTGACAGCCGTAAGCGCCTGCAGACACTTGAGCAGTTCAGCGAACTGGGCAGCGGCTTCCAGATCGCTATGCGCGACCTGGACATTCGCGGTGCCGGTAATTTATTGGGCGGAGAACAGAGCGGGTTTATGGCAGAGATTGGCTTTGAAATGTATCAGAAAATTCTGGAAGAAGCCATACGCGAATTGAAAAGAACATCTTTTAAAGATTTATTTAAAGAAGAAATAAGCCGGCAGGATGATTTTGTTACAGATTGCACCATTGATACTGACCTTGAAATACTGATACCCGACGAATACGTCGAAAGCATTACAGAGCGGTTATCTCTTTATACACGGCTTGACAACTGTGAGAAAGAAGAAGAATTGCAGGCTTTTCATGCGGAAATGATTGACCGCTTCGGTCCTATGCCCAAACAGGTAGAAGACCTGTTTACTACCGTTCGCTGCCGTTGGCTGGCTGTTGATTTGGGCTTTGAAAAAATGTCGCTTAAGGATGATACCCTGCGCTGTTATTTCATCAACAAAAATGATTCTCCTTATTTCGAGTCGCCTGTATTTCACGGTATTATACAATACCTGCAAACGGGGGTAAAAAACGCAAGGTTAAAGCAGGTAGCCAAAAATTTCCTCCTCGTAGCTGATGATATTAAGACCATGCAGGATATGCAAAGATTTTTGCAACGCATGCACAGCGGGGTAATAAAGCCTGCCAGGGCGTGATTGCTTTATATTTAATTTGTATTTTTCAAATGCCGTTTGGCGTGGGGGCTTTTACAGTTACATTCAAATTTACACCTGTGACCCGCAATAGGCTTTTTTGCTTTCAGGTAAGCAAAAAAATCCCCTTGTTAAAAACAAGGGGACACAAATATTTTGCCGGAAGGGAAAATTAAAAGTCTTTCTTTGCAACACCGTCAGCAATGGCTTGCAGTGCTTTTTGCTCGTTTAAAATAGCGCTCATTTTATTTCCTTTACCGTCGTCTCCTTTGGCAATATACCCGCCTTTGGCAGTTTTTGAAATTACTGCATTCTGCATGGGTACATCCTTTTCTTTGGTCTTTAAACAATAGGCTTTAATCATTTTTGAGGTGTCCATGGTTATTGTTTTTTTTTGATTAGTAAATATTAAATATGCGCAAGAATACAAATAATAACCCAAATTGCCTATAAATCGGGGGAAATCCGCTTTTTAACCCCCAAAAACACTTACGCGTCAATTTTTGCGTATTTGGCGTGTGTTTCAATAAACTCGCGGCGGGGCGCTACTTCATCGCCCATCAGCATGGTAAACACCTCATCTGCTGAAAGCAGGCTTTCAATGCTCACCTTTTTAAGTATCCTGCGGGCAGGATCCATTGTTGTTTCCCAAAGCTGGTCGCTGTTCATTTCACCCAGCCCTTTATAGCGCTGCAACGTAACACTATCTTCCTTTCCATTGCCAAGCCGTGTAATCAATGCCCGGCGTTGTTCTTCGTTATAGGCGTATTCCTGCTCCTTACCCTTTTTCACCAGGTACAGTGGTGGCTGGGCGATATATACGTAACCTTGCGACACCAGCTCCTTCATATACCTGAAGATGAAAGTAAGTATAAGGGTCGCAATATGACTGCCGTCAACATCGGCATCGGTCATTATGATAAGCTTGTGATAGCGAAGTTTGGTAAGGTTGAGTGCCTTGGGGTCTTCAGGAGTGCCTATGCTTACACCCATAGCTGTAAACATGTTGCGTATTTCCTCGTTCTCATAAATTTTGTGCTCCATGGCCTTTTCCACGTTCAATATCTTACCCCGCAGCGGTAAAATGGCCTGGTACGCCCTATCCCTGCCTTGTTTGGCGGTACCGCCCGCTGAATCACCTTCCACAAGGAACAGTTCGCATTTTGCCGGGTCTCTTTCGCTGCAGTCTGCCAGTTTACCGGGCAGGCCGCTGCCGCTTAACACCGTTTTACGCTGCACCATTTCGCGCGCCTTTTTAGCGGCAACGCGTGCCTGTGCAGCCAGTATAACTTTGCTTATAATGTTCCTGGCCTCTTTCGGGTTTTCTTCCAGGTAAATTTCCAATGCCCGCCCCACGGCTACCTGTACAATACCGCTTACTTCACTGTTGCCCAGCTTGGTTTTAGTCTGGCCTTCAAACTGTGGCTCCGGTACTTTAACTGATACAATGGCGGTTAACCCTTCCCTGAAATCATCGCCTTCCACTTCCACCTTGGCCTTTTCAAATAATCCCTGTTTATCGCCGTATGTTTTAAATACGCGTGTAAGCGCGGTTCTAAAACCACTTACGTGCGTACCTCCCTCAATGGTGTTGATGTTGTTTACGTAGGAGAAAATGTGTTCCTTAAAGTCATCATTATAAGTAAGGGCCACTTCTACCGCAACATTGGCTGCTTCATCATGCGCCTCAACGTACAGCGGCTTTGCAATAAGGGTATTGCGTTTGCCGCTTTTGTCAAGCATTTCAACAAACTCAACAATACCGCCCTCGCTGTAAAAGGTTTTACTGTAAGTATTGCCATCCGCGTCTTTTTCCCGCAAGTCGTTTATGGTAATGCTTATCTTCTTGTTAAGGTAGCCAAGTTCGCGCAGCCTGGTTTCCAGTATGTCCCTGTTGTAGGTAGTGGTTTGAAAAATCGTGTCATCCGGCCAGAAATGCTGCAGTGTGCCATGCTTTTCTGAAACGCCAATTTCTCTTACAGGGTAATCTGGCACACCAATATGGTATTCCTGCTCAAATATCTTTCCCTCGCGGCAAACAACAGTGCGCATTTTGGTGCTAAGCGCATTAACGCAGCTAACACCCACACCGTGTAACCCACCTGAAACCTTATAGGTATTCTTGTCAAATTTGCCCCCCGCGTGTAACACAGTCATGGCCACCTGCAGGGCGCTTACCCCCATTTTTTGGTTAATACCGGTAGGTATGCCACGGCCATCGTCCTCAACTGAAATAGAGTTGTCTTCGTGTATGGTAACAATAATATTTTTACAATACCCTGCAAGGGCTTCGTCAATTGAGTTGTCAACTACTTCGTACACAAGATGATGCAGGCCTTTTACGCTTACATCTCCAATATACATTGCAGGCCTTTTACGTACGGCTTCCAGCCCTTCCAGCACCTGGATGCTGTCCGCTCCATAGGTATTATTGTCCGGGGTTACTTCTTCCTTAAAGTCCTCTGTCATAAACAAAATATTCCCTTTTTTGGCAAGTGGGCAAAATTAAGCAAAATCAAGGGTTTCACGGCATATAAGGCAATGTATTTTTGCCCAAAAAAAAGCTGTTTTGTGCTTTTTTGTGAAGAAGTTTTTTACATTTTTTTGATATAGGCGAAAATTTTAACCGGGCAACACTTTTTTGTATCTTTTGGGGTAAGTCGCAGTATAAAATGGCGTTCGCCCGGCAGCCTGGGTGGTAAAACCACAGAATATTGGACAAAGCAGGAAATTTAGCAAAAAAAAGGCCTCAATACACCAGCATATTGCCATACCGTTTTAGCTGTAGCTCTGCAATTTTGCCGGTAAAGCTTATGTTTATCATAAGGTTGGCCGCGTTTTCAAAACTTTGCTGCGCGGTTTTTACGTCAATAATGGTAGCCTGGTGCAGTTTGAACTTTTGCAGCACAAGGTCAAGCAATTTTTGAGAGGTTTGATAATTTTCTTTTGCTGTTTCAAACTGTAGTATTGCACTTGTATAGGCCTCCCAGTTTTTTATAACATTCGATTTGTAGCCATTTATAAGCGTATCTTTTTGCAGCATGGCATTGCGCATATTTATTTCAGCAACTTCCTGCTGCCGCCTGTACACGCCGCCATTAAAAATGGGAATGCTTACGTTTATGCCTGCAAAAGGACCGTGCTGAAGGTTGAGTATGGGACTAAACGGCGAAATGCCGGATGTTGCCTGGTTGCGTGTGTAATTAAAGCCTGCGCTTGCACTTATGCTTGGATATCGTTGTGCGCCTATTTCTTTTACAAGGTATTGGGTTATTTGTACCTGGTACTGTGCTGCAAGAATGTCCGGGTGCGTGGTTACATTGTTAAGTACACTATCTAAATTTACAGCATTGTCAATAACAATTGACGTATCGGCCACTGTTACTGCAGAGTCTTCAGCAGGCCTGGTATTTAACGTTAAAAGGTATAGCAGGTCAGTTTTATCCTGAGCTATGGAGGCTTGCTGCGCCTGCAGCAATTGTATTTGTGTATTCAAATCAACCTGCGCCTGGTATAGGTCTGCATTGTTGGCAAGCCCTACATTTTGCTGCGCTTTTACAATATCCAGTTTTTGCTGCGACGCGGCAATTGATTGCCGTAGCACTTTTGCGTAACTCTCCTGTCGTATTATATCGTAATACCGCACCATAACATTAACAGCAACCGCCTGTATTCTTGATGTTAATTGTTCCTGGCTTTGTTTTTCAATTACGCCAAGCCTTTTTTGCGCTGTAACTACACGCTGCCCGTTAGAAATTAGTATGCTGCCTGTAATATTTGCTGAAAAACCGTTAGAGCCAACATCATGTGTTGACCTGTTCAAAGAGTCTTTGGTAAATTTTTGCTGGGCGCTAACTACCTGCTGGTTGTCATTTATTGCGCCATTAATAACAGGCATACCGCCGGCGGTTGCATAATTGTTATTTATAGTTGCAATATCAACCTGGTTTTTACCAATATTAATACCCAGGCTATTTTTAAGGGCGATACTAACCGCATCGTGCAGGGTTAACGCCTGCTGCGCCTGTACAAATGCAAAAGGTGTTGTAGCCAACGCCCATAGATAAATGATATGTAATAAATTTTTCCTCATCTTAAAATGTACAAGTATAAAATTATTATTCCGTTACCTGTATCTTTTCTGCTTTATGCCTGCCCGATATAAACGAATACACTGCCGGTATTACAAATAGTGTAAGCACCAGTGAAAAAATAATACCCCCCACTACTACAATACCCAGCGGTATACGGCTGGTAGACGCGGCTCCAAGACTTAATGCAATAGGCAGCGCCCCCAGAGAGGTGGCAAGGCTTGTCATTAAAATCGGCCTTAAACGCTGGCCTGCTGCTTCAATAACGGCCGGTATCTTATCAAGCCCGTGCTCACGTTTCTGGTTAGCAAATTCCACAATCAAAATACCATTTTTTGTAACAAGCCCTATCAGCATTATCATTCCAATTTCTGAAAAAATATTCAGGGTTTGGTTAAATATCCACAGGCTTAACAATGCGCCCGCTATAGCCAGCGGTACGGTAAACATTATGGTAAGGGGGTCAATAAAGCTTTCAAACTGCGCAGCAAGTACCAGATAAATTAATACTAATGCCAGCGCAAAAGCAAATACTATGTTGGATGAACTCTCCGCGTAATCCCTTGATGGGCCGTTAAGTGCGGTATGAAAGCTTTCATCAAGCAATTTGTTGCCAATATTCTGCATGGCTTTAATGCCATCGCCAATGGTGTAACCTTCTGCCAGGGATGCCGAAATAATTGCAGCTTTATACCTGTTAAAATGATACAGGGTGGCAGGGCTGGTGCTGGTTTGCAGGTGTACAACCGCGCTTAGCGGAATGTTTTGCCCCTTGCTGTTGGTTACATACAGGCGGGAAATGTCCGCCGGTTCGTCCCTGTCACTACGGTCAACCTGTGCAATCACCTGGTATTGATACCCATTCATGATAAAATAAGCCATCCTTCCGCCGCTGAATGCTGCCTGCATGGCTGAGATAACATCTTGTGTTGACAGCCCGAGATCTTTTATTTTCATGCGGTCAACTGTTACCTGTATTTCGGGCTTTGTAAACTTAAGGTTTACATCAGCATTTGCAAAAGTTTTGTCTTTATGTACCTCGTCTAAAAACTTTGGTATAATTTCTTTTAGCTTGTTTAAGTCCTGGTTCTGCAATACAAACTGTACCGGCAGGCTGGCCCTTGAACCCAGCCCAACGGCTATGGTTTGTTCCTGTATGGCAAAAACCCTTGCCTGGTTAAACCTGCTAATTTTGCGTTGCAGGTCGTTATATATTTCGTTTTGTGTGCGGGTTCTTGTTTTGGGGTCGGTCAGCCCTATACGTGGCTGTGCCGTATTAACTGTAGGCCCTGCAGGTGTGCGTGCAAATACAAACTGCCTTTCCGGCACTGAGTCATACAGGAAGTTTGCAATTTCGTCTGTAATTTTTTGCATATCGGCAAAGCTGGTTCCTTCTGCTGCCGTTGCCGTAAAACGTATGCTGCTTTTGTCTTCCAGCGGGGCAATTTCACTTTTTAAGCCTCCCATTATAAGCCATATTATCGCAGCGCAGCTAACAACTAATATCCACGCTACCCAGCGGGCTTTCATAAACCCGGTAAGCAGGCGCTTATAGCCATTTTCCATACCTTCAAAAAATGGCTCCGTTTTGCGGTAAAGCCACCCGTGCTGCGCGTTCTTTTTGTTTAAGTACACATTAAGTACCGGTGTAATGGTTAGCGATACAAAAGCTGATATTAGCACCGCAGCCGCCAGCACAACACCAAACTCCCTGAACAACCTGCCCACAAAACCCTCAAGAAAGATGACCGGCATAAAAACCACGGCCAGTGTTAGGGATGTGGATACTACCGCGAAAAATATTTCTTTACTGCCTTCCAGCGCGGCCTTATGTATAGGCATTCCGCCTTCCAGCTTGCGAAAAATGTTTTCCGTCACCACAATACCATCATCCACCACAAGCCCGGTTGCCAGCACAATGCCCAGCAGGGTAAGAATGTTGATGGTAAAGCCTGCTATGTACATGATAAAAAAGGTGGCCACCAGGGAGATGGGGATATCTATCAACGGTCTTATAGCTATAAGCCAGTTGCGGAAGAAGAAGAATATTACCAGCACTACAAGGGTAAACGATATTATAAGCGTTTCTTTTACTTCTGACAGCGAGTTGCGGATGTTGAGGGTGTTGTCAATAAGTACATTAAATTCAATGTCAGATTTGTTGCCCGCTTCAATATCGTGCAGCCTCTTGTAAAACTCGTCGGCTATTTCAATATTATTGGCGCCGGGCTGCGGTATAATAGCCAGGCCCACTGCATTTACGCCATTGTACTTCCAGCTCTGCTCCGGTTGTTCAGGGCCAAGTTCCACCCGCGCAATATCGCCCAGGCGTACAATACCCGTACTGTCCTCTCTTATTATCAGGTCGCGAAACTGTTTTTCAGACGTAAGCCTGCCAAGCGTACGTATGGTAAGCTCAGTATTATTACCGTAAATTTTGCCCGGGGGCAGTTCAATATTTTCACGCGCTACAGCAGTTGAAACATCGGAATAAGAGATATTATAAGTATTCATGCGGTCGGGGTTAAGCCATAACCGCATAGAATATCTTTTTTGACCAAATATATTAATAGCGCTAACCTGGTTAATGGTTTGCAACTGCTGTTGCAGTACGTTTTCTGCATAGTCGCTTAATTCCAGCAGGCTTTTGGTATGGCTTTGCACCGCAAGTATAAGTATAAAGTCGCTGTTGGCATCTGATTTTGATACTACCGGCGGTGCATCAATATCAAGCGGCAGGCTTCTTGCGGCCTGCGATACTTTATCGCGTACGTCGCTGGCAGCGGCTTCAAGGTCAACACCAAGATTAAATTCTACGGTTATCTGGCTGTTGCCTAATGTACTGGATGATGATATGGTACGAATGCCCGGTATGCCGTTTATTTGTTTTTCAAGCGGTTCTGTTACCTGGCTTTCAATAATGTCAGGGTTGGCGCCCGTATATGATGTACTGACAGATATAATGGGCGGGTCAATAGCAGGATAATCCCTTACAGCTAAAAAAGTATAACCAACAACGCCAAACAAAATAATCATCAAATTCATTACCGTGGCTAAAACCGGGCGCTTTAATGATAATTCTGAAATATTCATGCTTCGTAATCTCTGTTCTAAAAATTGTTGTTTGCTATAACCTGTTTAGTGGCGTTGCAGCCCATCCTTATTTTGTTACGGGTTAGTTTAATCAAGTGTTAATACCTTTCTAACCTTTACAAGCGATTTTGGCCTGGCAAAAAGCACACCCGTAACTATAACGCTGTCGCCTTCATGTATACCGCTGGTTATTTCTACGTTGCCGGCAAGGCGTATGCCTGTTTGTACTTTAACAACGTTTGCCCTGCCGTTTTTAATAGTTATAAGCTGGTTGTTAATATCTTCAGGTATTATGGCATTGGTGGGCACCATAATTGCGTGGTCGTTACGGCTGGCACTCAGGTACACCTTTACAAATGCACCGGGGTTAATATTGGCGTTATTAAGCAGTGCACGAACTTTAAGATTACGGGTGGCCTGGTCTATCTGCGGTTCAATCGCTGTTATTGTAGCAGTGCCTTTTACTGAGCCTGACGCATCGCTCTTAAACGAAACGGTGCCGCCCTGTTTTACAAGGTTGCTGTATTGCTCGGGAATGGTGAAATCAATTTTAAGTTTATCATCCGTTTGCATTGACGCTATAACATCTGTGGGTGATA
The DNA here is from genome assembly GCA_035547455.1 of Chitinophagaceae bacterium. Classification (GTDB taxonomy): domain Bacteria; phylum Bacteroidota; class Bacteroidia; order Chitinophagales; family Chitinophagaceae; genus JABDFW01. The sequence continues at coordinate 1,303 of DASZUX010000405.1, read as the reverse complement.
CAAATGCACCCGGGCTAACCATGCGCAGCCCAACTTTGCCGTTAAAGGGTGCTTTAATAATTGTTTTGTTAATAAGCGCCTGCGTATAATTTATGTCTGCTTTATAACCATTTACAGTGCTAAGCGCCGCGTCATAATCACTTTGGTTTATGCCGTTTACCTGCAGCAATTGGCCATAACGGTCAACTGTTTTTTGTGCAATGTCAAGCAGCACTTTTGCTTTGGCTGCCTGGGCCTCAAGATCCTCGTCATTAATACGCGCTATTACTGTGCCTTTGCTTACATACTGCCCTTCAGGTACATTCAAATACGTTAAGCGGCCGCTTACTTCCGGGCGAAGGGCTACATAATCGTTGGCAACAACGGTACCATTCGCTTCAATGGTGTCAGTAATGGTTTGTGGCCTTGCTATAATAACATCTACAATGGCGGGGGCATCCTTTGGCGGTGCTTTGGGAGTTTCTTTTTTTTCTCCGCAGCTATAAAACAGTACAAACCCGGCTGTTAAAACTGCCGTTTGTGCAAAACGTACGCAAATAAACATTAGTTGTTTTTATTTTATTTGTTTCGTTACAGGTAAACTGCCGCACAAATTTCAATAAAACTTGCAGGCTGTTCTTTAACTATAGAATAGTCCCGTTTTTGAGCGCTTATGCTTTATAAAAAATAAAGGTAACCAGATTTGCAAATCGTTTGCAACCTAATAATTTACTTAGGTGAACCCCCCTAAAAACAAGGCGAAACGTGGTGTGATATTACTAAATAAACCCCTATTTATTAGTTTGTTAACAAACAGGAATACCTGGCGTTTATTCAATTACTTTTACTACCCTGGTAAGCTTACCATCTTTGCTTACACCTTCAACTATTACCCTGAAACCGCTTGTAACATCGTTATTATAGAACTGGAATTTAAGTATATGATTTTCTGTTGAAGTAACTACCATTGGGTTCCAGTACAACGTTGACCTTACATCTTCTTTTGCGTTTTCCTGGTCAAACGTGCCATAGTTGGGAGAATAAAACTGCCGCCTGTAAGTATAACCTGCTACTGTTTTATAAGGCAGGCCCTTGCCTTTTGACTGGTTTTGCACATCACCCCCCTTGCGGGTATATATAGCAATCGCACCGCCTGCGCCGCCGCCTGCACTGCCAAAAAAGGGTGGCCTCAGCACCTTTACATACGCAATATCGTGCATGTTAAGGCTGCTTACCATATTAGCGTCAGTCCGTACCTCATCTACATAAATATCGGGTGTTGAGCCCCTCCAGCTAAGTGATACATTTGGTGTGCCGGAACCGG
>DASZUX010000404.1:0-5732 GCA_035547455.1 Chitinophagaceae bacterium | reverse complement strand
GTACGTGGTAAGTTCCGGCGAGTCACGCCGCAGGCGGGATAGCACGCAGCCGGCCATGGCCCCGGTAGATAATACCTTGTGCCCCGCCAATGAAAACGTATATGCATTTTTAGATAAGGTGTTTGGCGAGGTAGCGCAATTATTTCCGTTTGAATACATACACATGGGGGGTGATGAAGCCAATAAACGCTTTTGGCAGCAAAGTGATGCGGTAAAGGCATTGATGCAGAAAGAAGGCTTGAAAAACGTAGATGAAGTGCAAAGCTATTTTGTAAAACGAGTAGAGAAGATTATTGAAAGTAAAGGTAAAAAACTAATGGGTTGGGATGAAATACTGGAAGGCGGCCTTGCGCCCGATGCTGCTGTAATGAGCTGGCGCAGCATGGAAGGCGGCGTTACGGCAAGCCGCATGCAGCATGAAGTGGTGATGAGCCCTGTGCAATATGCTTATCTTGATTATATGCAGGGCGACCAGGTTATTGAACCGCGGGTATATGCAACCCTGCATTTGAAAAAAGCTTACGAGTTTGACCCCTGCCCCGATAGCCTTGACCCCAGATATATAAAAGGCGGGCAGGCCAATATATGGACCGAGCAAATGTTTAACGTGCGCCATCTTGAATATATGACCTGGCCGCGTGCGCTTGCTATTGCCGAATGCGTTTGGAGCCCCCTGGCTGTTAAGAATTGGGATAATTTTGAAACCCGTGTTGAAAAACAATTCCCCCGGTTTGACGAAGCGCAGGTAAAATATGCACGCGCCATGTTTGATCCCTCGTTTGAGGTTAAAAAAGATACTGACGGCAAACTGCTGGTTACACTTACCAACGAAGTGGACGGGCTGGATATTTATTACAGCTTCGACAATTCATTCCCGGATAATTTCTATCCCAGGTACACAGCACCTTTAACACCGCCCAAAGATGCTGTAATGCTTAAAGTAGTTACCTACCGTGGCAATAAACAGGTTGGCCGTATTATTGAAATGCCCGTTGAGGAACTGCAAAAGAGAGCAGACAGGCGGAGGAGGTAACAAGAAAAGCTTACAAGATAATGGCATGCGCCCCTGTAAATTTTGAATTTGCAGGGGCGTTTTTTAATATGCCATTTTACAACGCTTGTAGCAAACGGAGCTTTTGAGAAAACCCTCTACAGCTCCCGCCCAAATTGCAGGAATAATCCGAAATTTCAGTATTAACCCGCCGGCTGGCCATAAATAATTGCCGGCGCTGCCTTGTTTGTTGTTATTCGGATTTAAGCGTTTTTACAGGATTTATCACTGCCGTTCTAATAGCCTGTATGCTAACAGTGGCCATAGCCACAATAATTGCTGCTATACCCGAAATTATAAACACTAATACATTAATATTCACATGGTAGGCAAAGCCGTTAAGCCATTTATTCATGGTAAACCAGCTTACAGGCCATGCTATGGTGATAGAAATAAGCACCAGCACAATAAAATCTTTTGACAACAAACCTACCAGTGAAGAAGCCGATGCACCAAGCACTTTGCGTATTCCAACCTCTTTGGTACGGATACGGGCTGCATAGGCAGACAAGCCAAATAAACCAAGGCAGCTTATTAAGATGGCAAAACCCGCAAAGGCCTTAAATATAATGCTCATACGATTTTCCGCATCATAAAGGCGGTTTATGTCATCGTCTAAAAATGTATAGGTAAACTTTGCTGAAGGAGCCAGAGTGTGTATACTGGCCTGCATAAACTGCAGCGTTTGCGGTACCTGGTTCGCCTTTACTTTAAGCAGCAGGTAATTTGCGTTATATGGGTTATATTCAATAACCAGCGGCTCAACCTGTGCATGCAGGCTGGCAAAATTAAAGTCCTTTACAACACCTACAATATTACCTGTATCAACATTCAGCACAGCCTTTTTACCTACCGGGTTTGTAAGGTTAAAAGCTTTTACAGCAGCTTCGTTTAAAATAAATTCATGCTGCTTTATATCAGGAAACTGGCTAATAAAATCTCTCCCTTCTTCTAAGGATATATGCAGTGTTTTTAGCAGGTTTTCATCTGCCCACATAGCACGTGCGCTTGCTCGGTCATCCTTACCGGGTTCTTTGCCGGTGCCAAACGCCTGGAAGCCATAATTACCAAACCTTTCGCCGGGCAGTGTTGATAAAATAGAATGGCTTGCCACGGCGGGATTTTTTTCAATATTGTTCACAAGCGTGCCATAACTATTCCACATATCCCGGTACATAGTAACTGCCACTACCTGGTCTTTATCAAACCCTAAATCTTTATTATGAAATAGTTGTAACTGGCGGTAAATAACAATGGTGCCAAACATCATAAATACTGAAATGCCAAACTGGAATACTGTTAACCCTTTACGCACAATGTGTACGGAGGAGCCGGCCATCTTTATTTCTTTTAAAGAAGCTATTGAATTAAACTTTGCTACAAACCAGGCCGGGTAGAAGCCTGCCAGCAGGCCTATACCGCCAACCAGTGCAGCAAAAAGCACAATGTTTACAGGGCCAAGTAGCTGGCTTGTGTCAATACCCGTGTTGGTTATGTGCTGGTATAAAGGCAGTAACAGGTTAAACAAAAGGATGGCCAGTATTGAAGACAATATGGTTACCATCATTGACTCACCTAAAAACTGTATAATGAGCTGCCGGCGGGTTGCGCCAACTATTTTACGCATGCCTATTTCCTTAACGCGGTTAAAGGCCTGCGCCGTAGATATATTAATAAAATTAACTGCCGCAATAAGTAATATAAATAATGCAGCTACAGAAAAAATATACACGTAGGTAACATCGCTGGTGACAGCCATTTCTTTTTCAAGCCCCGCCTTCAGGTGTATTGCTGTTACGGGTTGCAATACCAGTTTTGTTGTTTTTAAAATGTCCTCCTTCGCTTCACCGTTTTTCTCAAAAAAGTTTACTGTAAAATTTTGCAGTTGGCTTTCAATGTTTTTTACCGAAGCATTTTTGTTAAGCAGGATGTAAGTATAAAAACCAGACCAGCCTCTTGCCTCCATGTTACTTTTATCCATATAACGGGTAATGGTAGGAAGCGAAATAAGGTAATCAAACTTTAAATGGCTCGGGAAGCTGAAATCAGCTACAACTCCTGTTACGGTTAGGGCAAATTTTTGCGTATCGTCATGCAAAACTTTGCCCACTGCACTGGCGTTGCCGAAATATTTTTTTGCAGTTGCCTGTGTAAGGATGATGGCATCGGGCATTGATAAAGCCGTTGCGGGGTTACCTTCTGTAAACTGCAGGTCAAACATATTTATCACACCGGCATCCGCTAAAAAGCCGCCTTTTTCTTCAAAACGGTTTACCTGCCCGTTAACGGTGCTGCTTAACAGCAGGTATGGGTAAGGGCGGTAAAAACGCGCCATATCTTCAATACCGGCAATGTCATGTTTCATTTCCGGGCCCATTACCGGTGGCGTGGCGGCCCAGTGGCGTGTGTTGCCATCGGTATATTTCACGGTTACGCGCAAAATTCTGTTTGACCTGGAAAACCCTTTATCATAACTCAATTCCTGCTTTACATGAAACAGGATAAGCATTGCACAAGCTATGCCTACAGACAATCCAAAAATATTAATTACGGAAAAGGTTTTGTTTTTCCAAAGGTTACGCCAGGCGGTTTTCAAGTAGTTTTTAAACATATTATTTGGTTCATGGTTTTAGTTCATGGTTAATAGTGGCAGGCGTTTTCATTCTCCTCATAGATTTGCAGGGGTACTGGATGCACGCCCCAATTTTACCGTGTTGTCCTTGTTTTTTACAATCATTCCTTTACCCTTAAAATTACCAACTTTTGACTTTTTAGTTTACTTATTCCGTTCTCAGGCTTTTTACAGGGTTGGCAACGGCGGCTTTAATAGCCTGGAAACTGATAGCTAAAAAGGCAATGACGACAGAAACAGTACCCGCAAGCAAAAATATTTGCCATGTAACTGCCGTATGATACGCAAACCCATTCAGCCAACTGTTCATAACAAACCACGCAACAGGCGCTGCAATGATGAATGCAAGCAGCACCAGCTTAATAAAGTCGGCCGAAAGCAGGTTTATAATATTTGCTACGCTTGCACCCAGTACCTTACGCACCCCAATTTCTTTGGTACGTTGTATAGTGCTGTACGAGGCAAGGCCCAATAACCCGAGACAGGATATGAATATTGCCAGTACGGCAAAATTTAAAAAAAGGTTACCAAAGTTTTCTTCTGAGCCGTATTGTTTGTTAAACAGGTCGTCTAAAAATTGGTATTCAAACGGGCGGTTGGGTATAATTTTATTCCAGTTTGTTTCGATTGCCTTAATGGTTTCCGGCAGCTTTGAAGCGGATACTTTTATGCTTATTGTTCCCCATGCCCATGTTTCTATCCGCATTACCATCGGCTGTATAGCCTTCTGTAAGCCCCTGTAGTTAAAATTCTTTACTACACCAATAATTTGGCCCTGCCTTCCCCACTGGTCAAATTTGCGGCCCACGGCTGCTTGCGGTGTTTTATACCCAAGCATCTTAACCGCCGCTTCATTAATCACCATAGCCGTGCCAGTGTCCGTTTTGTACTGCCTGCCAAATCCCCTGCCTGCAATCACTTTCAGGTTATATTGCTTCATATAATCGAAGTCAACAAAGTTGATGTCAATATTAGTCTTCTGCATGTCGCCCGCACTGTTTTGCAATTGTGAGTAACCTGAACTAAAATTATCATCGCCCGGTGTGGCAGATGAGTACGCCGTAGAAATTACACCCGGCAGGGATACAAGTGATTGCTTAAAGGCGTCTTTATTTTTGTCAAAGTTGGTATAAATAATCATCTCCTGGTCTTTGGTAAAACCAAGGTCTTTATTGCGCATATATTTCAACTGGCTGTACACTACTATTGTACCCACAATAAGTACTACGGATATAACAAACTGGAACACAACAAGGCCCTTGCGCAGCATTAAGCCATGTGTGCTTGCGGAAAATCTGCCTTTAAGTACTTTAACCGGCTGAAAGGACGATAACACAAGTGATGGGTAAAAGCCGGCTGCTACACCAATACCCAGTGAGAGTAATAGTAACCATACAATATTAAGGGGTTTGTCAAATATTCCCGTAGCAATTATTTTACCCGCAAGCTGGTTAAATAGCGGCATAGCCAAAGAACAGAGCAAGACAGATAACGCAAATGCCAGTATTGATATAATAACAGACTCACCGATAAATTGCCTTGCTAATTGAAACTTTGCAGCTCCCACCACTTTGCGTATGCCCACTTCTTTGGCGCGCTCTGCGCTACGTGCTGTGGTGAGATTGATAAAATTGATGCAGGCTATAACCAGTATAAATACGGCAACGATGGAAAAGATATATACATTGTTGACATTGCCGGTAACAAAGCCATCCCGGGTTGATTTCAGGTAAACATCCCGTAAAGGCTCCAGCGAAAGAGTTTCAAACATTTGCAACTGCCTGCTGAGTGAACCGCGGTGGGCTTCCATAAAAGCGGCAAACTTCTTCTCCACCGAAGCGGGGCTGGCGTTTGGTTTTAGTAAAAGGTACGTGTAATAGTTATGATTTGTCCATTCGCTGTCACTGCTTGCCCGCCCATAAATAGTTTTACTTGATGACATGCTCACAATCATGTCGGCCTGTATTTGCGAGTTGCGGGGAATATCCTTCATAAGCCCTGTAATAGTGGCATTAAGGGCCGCACCGGTAAGTTGTACCTGCTGGCCAA